>NZ_SIJC01000003.1:0-300000 GCF_010078385.1 Chengkuizengella sediminis | reverse complement strand
CTTCCTCTAACTCTTGTCCAGAGGAAGTGGAATGATCAAAAGTTCCAATAATAGTTTGATCTATCGTACGATCGATTCTTGTTTCAGTTTTGTCTATCTGTACTCCCGTTGCAGCTACAATATAATTCGATGGAACTTTGATATTTACATCATAAGTACCAAAATTAGCATAAAACTCTGAATTACCATGGTATTGGTGCAAATTCCATCCCTCTGTATTTCGACCACGCATTCCTTTTTTTTCGTAAGCTGCAATCTTCGGAAACCACTGACCAGCCATAATGAAATCTCCTGCATATCCCATCCTTGCAAAAACATAAGGTAATTGAACGGTAAACGTCATATGAAGCGTGATTTCTTCACCGGGCAAAACAGATTGTGAGAGTTTCAATCCCATTAATGTATAGTCATTTGGATTTCCGTCATCAGGTTGTATAAAAAAGGTTTGCTGTGTTAATTCCGCTCCACTATCTATCCTTATGTTGTGTATAGTCATACTTCCAAAGCTGTCTTCTTTCATTTCGTCGTTTCTTAAACTGCCCCCTGATTCAATTATGAAGCTGGTTTTTTTGGATTGAAACGCATTCGGATATAAGTGGAAATAGATTTCATTCACAGGTTGTTTTCCTGGGTTAATCCAAGTTAATTTTTGAGAACCGAGCAGCTTCTTATTTTTTTCATCCAGCTCTACATCAATGTTGTAATGAACTATTCTTGAACTGAGTGGTTTTGAATGGTCTGGATAATCTAATTGAATAAATTCAGTTTGTTTCCCGAGGACAGAACTCTCATCTAAAAAAGCTGGAGAGTTTCTTTCATTTTCATGATTGAATTGAACTGTGTTCCAGAGATTGATGAATATAAAATAGCTGAGCGTTAAAAAGGTTATAAAGATAAATACATATCCGAAAAATTTCATTTTTTGCAACATGTCATTCCACCTCAGTTATATTTTCAATGAGCGTACATGATTTAATGTATATGCTTATCCCACCTTTTGTAGTAGAGTGATTCCTAGATTGGTTGGTTATAATATTGAATTTCGCAAGGTGTTCCACTTGGGTGAAAGCATAATTTACAGAAAAAGTTTGTTTATCATCGATATTTTTTGTATGCTAAAAGTAGGTTACATCTAGTGAAGAATAGGACGGTGTTAGTCGAATGAACTTTGATAAAAAGGGGAAAAAGAATTTATCTTTGAATGTAGTTAGCAATAAAGAGCATAAAGGTTTTGGAGCGGGGACAATTAACCTTAGCCAAATGTCGAGTATGATCATTGATGGAGATAAAGCCTATATAGATATTGGGGCCTTACATGCGAAAAGTAAGGTGGAAAAAGGCATTAAATTTCTTACAGATAAAGAAGAAGTGCCTAACGGTAGGAAGTGTTGGATTGCATGGGTGGCCGTAGACCGCAAAGAAGAAGGTTCATATTATGCAGGTGTTACCGTATGTGAAATGCTGATTGATGAAGAAGCAAGAAGAGGGTGGAAGATTCTCGCTGATCATGTAAATAAGATGGACAAAGCGCTTAAGCGTAAATTTATTTTAGATGGTTTAGATGATACGGAGAAAACAGCCTTGCAAACAGCTCTAATGGAGCATAATCAAGAATGGTGGGAAAACTCTGGTGATGAGTTGAAAGAAGGGTTAAATACTTAGAGTTTGGAGTATACAAATAATGCATATAAACCTTGTACCCTCCCTTTTAATCGCAGCTCTATTTGGTTTGATTGCTTATGGATTGCTAATTAAAGATTTTAACGGAACTTACTAAAGAATTATCTAGTTTACCAGAATTTAAAGTCCATTAATTTAATAAGGGCATAGATATATCTCTGTGCCCTTATAAAGACTATTGTAGTTTAATTATTAATTTCATCACTGGTATAGACAACTAGAATTCTATGTTATACGATAAAATAAGAGTACAAGGAGTGGATGAGAATGGAAGTCATTAAAGTTAGAGATTATAATGAAATGAGTAAAAAAGCAGCAGAGTATATTACCTCAAAAGTAAAATCAAGTACTTGTATCAATTTGGGTTTAGCAACAGGAGGGACACCCTTAGGTTTATATAAAAACATGGTTTTAGATTTTCAAAAGAATAAAACAGATTATCAACATGTTACTAGCTTTAACCTAGATGAATATGTTGGCCTATCAGAAGATCACCCTAATAGTTATCACTATTACATGAAAGAAAATTTGTTTAATTATATTAATATATTGAAATCAAATGTTCACCTGCCAAATGGAAAAGGAGTTTCATTAAAAAAAGAATGTGATCATTATGATAAACTAATAAAAGGGTGTGGAGGGATTGATGTTCAGGTTTTGGGAATCGGACAAAATGGGCACATTGGTTTTAACGAACCCGGAACATCATTTGGCACAAAAACACATGTTGTAAAACTTACGGAATCTACACGACAAGCCAATAAACATTTTTTTAATGACATGGATGAAGTACCTACTCATGCTATTACGATGGGGATCCAGTCCATCATGAACAGTAGAGAAATTCTTTTACTTGCATCAGGTGCAGAGAAAGGTGTAGCGATTAATAAACTGCTGCAAGGTGATTTAAACGAGCAATTTCCAGCATCTATTTTACAGTTACATCCAAACGTAACAGTTATTGCAGATGAGCAGTCACTTACATCACATATTTCAATACAGGATATAACAACATAAATTGATCTTAATTTTAGGATAGATCTAGAAAGGAAGCATGAAATGATTAATAAAAATTCTCCGCTACCTATTTATTATCAACTTGCAGAACTTATTAAAGGGAAAATAGTGAATGGAGACATGCAAGCAGGGGATTTGATACCTTCTGAACGTCAATTTTCAGAACAGTTTCATATCAGTCGCATGACGGTAAGACAAGCCATTAACAATCTAGTTAACGAGGGGTATTTGTATAGACACAAAGGAAAAGGTACATTTGTATCAAGCAAAAAACTAGAACATAAATTTATCGGCGAACTAACTAGCTTTACAGAAGATATGAAACAAGAAGGATATGAGCCGAGTAGTCAATGGATTCATTTTGAAAAGATTCCAGCTTCCAAAGAAATTGCTGATTACTTAAAAATTGAAGCTAATGAATTAGTGTATGAAATGAAACGTGTGCGTTTAGCCGATCAAGTGCCAATAGCGATTGAAACAGTTTATATGTCAGCACAGCTCATACCCAATTTAACCCAACAACAAATGGAACAACAATCATTATATCAGTACATTGAAAAACAATATGGTGTGAACATCGTTGATGGAGTTCAGACGATAGAATCAACTATTGCTTCAGTACAGGAAGCGATTTTTTTGAAAGTATCAGAAGGAGCACCAATATTACGCATGCAACAGCAAACCTTTTTAGAGGGTAAAACTCCTTTAGAATTTGTTATATCCTCCTATCGTGCTGATCGGTATAAGTTTACGATTGAAATAAGAAGGACGTTTTAATTTAGTTCTTTGGACAATTTTAATGTTATTTTCATTTTTTGGACATTTACCCGACACATTCAAAATTTATATTATAAGTGTACCTGATGTACATTAAAAAATTTGGAGGGAAAAAAATGAATAACAAGTTTTTATCCTTAGCAGTAGCAGCAACATTAGTAGTTAGTGCAGTTGGTGTAGGAAGTGCATCTGCCAGTGAAACGGAGAACGGTGCAGATCAATTTCGTGGAAAAACACCTAAGATGAACCAGGAGAAGTTCATTGAAGCATGGGATCAATTATCGGATGAAGAAAAAGAAGCAAGATTGTTTGAGAAAGCTCAAAAAGTTGGAATTGAAACAGATGGGAAAACGTTTGAAGAAATTCAAGAGGAATTAAGAGCGTATGCTTCAGAGAATGGTGCTAAAGGTAATAGAGGCCACGGACCAAAAGGAAAAGGAATGAATTTAGAGAAACTAGCTGAAAAATGGGATGAACTAACGGAAGAACAGCAAAATCAATTTTTTGAAAGAGCAGCTGGACTAGGCATTGAAACAGATGGTAAATCCTTTGAAGAAGTAATGGCTTCCCTTCAAGAGCTTCATGAAGCCAGAGTAATTGAAAGAGCAGAAGAAGCAGGTATTGAAACGGAAGGGAAATCCATTGAAGAAATTCAAGAGGAACTAAGAGCACTTGCTCCAGAACATGGTAAAAGAGGTCAAGGTTCTAAAGGTAAAAGATTTGACCAAGAGAAATTTATAGAATCATGGAATCAATTATCGGATGAAGAAAAAGAAGTGAAGTTATTCGAACATGCTGAGAAATTAGGTATTGATACGGAAGGAAAAACGTTTGAAGAAATACAAGTTGAGCTACATGAGCAGCGTGAAGCCAGACTGTTTGAAAAAGCACAGGAATTAGGTATTGAAACAGACGGAAAAACAATGGATGAAATTAAAGAAGAAATGAAAGAAATGGCTCCAAAAAAAGGTGAGAAACATGAGGTTACTCTTTAAATTGAACATATATAAATAATAAAAAGAGCAGGGAATTAACGATTCCTTGCTCTTTTCTTTTGGGTTCGTAATGAAGTATATTTAATCATTTTCTTTATTTTTGAAAATGAAATAGTTGGACATTTTACTGACACAATAGATGTTTAATATATAGGTGTAAGATACATAAAACTTAAGGAGGAAAAAGAAATGAATAAGAAAGTATTATCCGTAGCACTTGCAGGTTCTTTGTTATTAAGTGCTGTTGGAACAGGAAGTGTATTTGCATCGGAGAAAGGTGATCATGAGAAACCTCGCTTTATGGATCGTGAACAATTTGAACAAACTTGGTCACAATTATCAGAAGAAGAAAAGGAGCAAAGGTTACTACAAAAAGCAGCAGATTTAAACTTGGATATTGAAGATTTACCATTAAGTGAAGTCATTGAGTTGCTTCAGGGAGCAAGAGAAACTAGAATCATAGATAAGGCAGAACTTTTTGGGGTGGATACAACTGATAAAAGTATTGATGAAATAAAAGTAGAACTTTTGGAAGTTGTTCAAGATTTACATGAAACGGTAACTATGGAAAAGGCAGCAGAGCTTGGAATTGAAACAGAGGGTAAATCAATAGAAGAAATCAGAGAGGAAATTAAAGAGGTTATCCAAAGCAATATTGAAGAAAAAATATATGAAATTGCAGCTAAAATGAATATTGATACAGAAGGTAAAACAGTAGAAGAAATTAGAGCAGAAGTGGAAGAGATTTGCACACAAAAAGTACTTGATAAGGCGGCAGAATTAGGGATTGATACAAGCGGTTATGATTTAGAAGATCATGATAGTATCGATCTTATAAAAGAAGAAATTAAAGAGATATATCAGGACAAACATGGAGATATGTTAAATAGATAAATAAAATAGTGATAGAAGGGGGGGAGAATTCCTAGCCCTTCTATTACGCATTTGTAGGGAAAATACACAAAAGAATTTATATTCCCAATCATAACAATAGTCCACATCTAATTAATAGGTGTGGATTATTTTATGCTTACTTTTAACACTTCTGAAATGTAATAAAAAGGATAAATAGCAATCTTAGTTGATTACAATTTATCCTTAAATTTATCATATCAATTCTTGGTTATAAAATATTTTACTCTTTTAATGACTAGAATTAGTTAGAACCTTTGACAGAGTTTCTTCATCAATTATTGTACCAGATTCAACATAATGATTCAGCATAACTTCTAATACTTTAATCTTGTCAGTGAAGCTTTCAAGCGTTGACGTTTCTAAAAAGCTGTTACCTGCTTCTGTAGTAGAAACTTCACTTTGCGTCCATGTCGATATCGTTTTACCATCTTCTTCTCTAACATCAATTTTAAGACGTGTTACAACATTTGGATTGTATCGTACAAAATAAACCTTTTCCATCGGTTCATAGTCCGTCATTATCCAAGTCTCTGATCCTGTCTTAAAAACTGCTCCTTCTTCCGCAAGCCCTGACTCACTCCATATTATATCAGCTTGCCAACTAGGAATCCAATCGTGCTCTCTTTGAGGACAAAATAATGGAAAAACTTTCTCTATTGACCCTTTCGTTACCATTTCTACCGTAAACTCATTTCTATTTGCATTAAAATTCATTGTACTTGTATCCTCCTTATTATCTTCTGAAGTTCCGTGAGGGTTGCTCACTTTCTGCTTATTTCCTTCGTTATTTGTACCTCCGTGTAAACTTACACTTCCTCCATTAGATGAACAACCTGTCATCATGGCCAATAGCAAACTTATAACTAACATAAATTTTAATTGTTTTTTCATATTTTCACCTCCATAGTTTATAATTATTTTGTGTGCAACATTAGTGTAAACTATAAAGTTATAGACGAGTCAATAATGTGTTAGTTTTTTTAGTTAATAGTTTTAATTTTCTATAGAATAGTAAAAAAATATATAAAGACTATTATTTTATATGTTCCTTTACTTCTTCAATTTCCTTATTGGTTAGTCCTAAAAATTCTAAAAAAGCAGTGTGACCAGCTTCGTCATTCACTTCATATTCAGCGTGAAACTTCTTCATATCATCTTCCGTAAATCCAAGAGTTCTTAAAACAGATGTAAATATCTCTCTACCAGTCAAATGATTATCTGTATTTTTTTTAATTACTCCCATTATTTTTTTTTGCTTATGTCTAATCTTTTCTATGTTTCTTTCCATTCTAACTAAGGCAGTTTCGAGTATTTCTATGTTTTCACTTTTGTCATCTAATAAAGTTTTTATATCATCAAGTTCAATACCCATATCTCTATACATACATATACGTTCCAAACGGTCAAAATCATCGTCAGTATATAATCTATAATTAGCCTGTGTTCTTGAGGATGATTTTAAAATATCAATTGAATCGTAATAGAGTAATGTACTCCTTGATAAATTAAATCGCTTACTTAATTCTCCTATTTTATACAAGTCTTCTCCTCCTTTAATATATCAAAATCTAATTTAAATAATAGTTTATATTCAATATATCTTATCCAACTATCATGTAATTTAATGTAAAATGCACCATATAAATTATAGAGGTGTAGCTATAAAATAAAGTTTGATCTAAAATCGCATGTAAACCCAGATTCTATTGCAAATAAAAAGAATCCATTTTGAAAAAAAGATTGATCAAAATGGATTCTAAATTTGAGATTGATTAATTGATTTTTATAAAAAAGTTTGATCATTCTATTGTGTCTATCTTCTACTACAATCGCGCCATTACGTAACAAAATAGATTTATTTATAATATCCACCTAATTATAGCATAAACATCTGACTATGTTCTTAAACAATACCAGCTACTAGGAGGTCAAGAATTAATTTAAAAACAAATAAATTTCCGTGTTATAATAATTTTTGACATACCCAGTAGATCTTCCTATAACTATTGGAAAATCATGGTTTTGGAGTATATATATAGTTATATGAATTTACCTAAAAGCCTCTTTACGTTTTAAAATGAAGAAAATTCATTGAATGAGCTTATTTGCACAAGCAATCATGGCAACTTTGTGTGGATTACCTTCTTCTCGCTTTTTCTGATAAAACTCTTTAAGTTTACTATTTCGAGATTTTCTTAAACATATTTAAAAGGTTTAATGGGGTATTTAATGTTCCGGGCCCCGCAAAAGTAATCGGCATATGCTACAAAGGTTCTCTTCACTTTTGTGGGTTTTAAAAATTTCCGGGGTATATAATTAGTTATTCCACCATCGTTTCAAGTCGTTCCACCATGATGACTCTTCACTCTCCACATCCTCCTGTTGAGTTACTGGATCAAGATCGGAATCGTCAGTAGAATGGATCAAACAATATTCCGTAGGCTCTGTACCTCTAACAAACGTTTCTAATCGTGAATCAGGACAATCCTCTGTGGCCAACTTTCCCGATTTTACATCTACATATACACTCACAACTTCATCTGGGACTGGGAAAAGTTTTGGTGGAATAGCTTCTAGAGTACGCTCTGTATACTCAGCAAATATGGGAGAAGCCAACATGGATTCCACTGGACTAATCGTTAAATCTTTGTCATATCCAATCCAAACGGCTGTGGAAAGCTCAGGAGTAAACCCAACCATCCAAGAATCTGTGTTAGTCGTCCCTGTTTTAGCAGCAACAGGTCTTTTTAATATTTTTGATACACGATTGCCTGTCCCACCAGAATCAAAGATACCTTTCATCAAATTGGTCATGATATAAGTGTATGCAGGGTCTATAACTTGTTTAGCTTGAGGTTCAGCTTCATAAAGGTTATTCCCAAAAGCATCCTCGATTCTTAGAATGGCAATAGGTTCTGCTTTTATCCCCTGATTTGCAATCGTACCAAAAGCATACGCCATTTCAAATGGACTAACGGGATAAGTTCCTAATGCTAAAGAAGGCAATGGCTGCATCGGACTTGTAATTCCTAATGTGCGAGCAGTAGAAATGACATTTTCAGCACCAACCTGCAGTATCGTATGAACGGCATAAATATTATCTGATTGTGCAATCGCTTGACGCAGATCTATATAATCATGAGGATATTTATCTCCAAAATTGCTAGGCATGTATGATTTTTTTCCATCATCATAAGTGAAAGCTGTAGGCTCACTTTTGAATTGTGAAACAGCAGATAATTCGTTTAACTGAAGTGCAGTTAAATATAAAATAGGCTTAAAGGCTGAACCTGGCTGACGAGTATCCGCAAATACTCGATTATATTGATTTTTTTCATAATTTGAACCGCCAACCATTGCTTTTACATACCCGTTCCTTGGATCAATAGAGATTAAAGCGACTTGTAACTCGTTTTTATCCTCCATCTTATCCTCAACGATTTCTTCAGCTATTTTTTGAGCGTTTGTATCCAAGGTTGTGTAGATTTGATAACCACCTTGATTAAAGTCCTCTTCGTTTATATTAATTTTCTCGATTGCAAGCTTGCGAACATAGTCCACAAAATAAGGTGCAAAAGCTTTGCTATTTTTTTCACCTGAACTGAAATTTAACTGCTCTTTATAGGCAGTGTCTGCCTCTTGATCAGAAATCAAACCTGAATTGACCATAGCCTGTAATACAACATATTGTCTGTTCTTTGAGTTTTCAAGATCTAAAAATGGTGAATAATAGGCAGGACCTTTAGGAATTCCAGCAATGAGTGTACTTTCAGCCAAGGTTAAATCCTTAGCATCCTTATTGAAAAAGTGCTGTGATGCGGCCTGAATTCCGTATGTGGCATGTCCATAATATATTTCATTTAAATATAATTCCAAAATCTCTTTTTTACTATATTGCATCTCTAATTGAATCGTATAAATGGCTTCTTTTATTTTTCTAGTCCAAGTTTTTTCATGTGTTAAATACAAATTTCTTGCAAGCTGCTGAGTAATGGTACTAGCTCCTTGTCCTTTATCCATGTTTTGTAAATTAACAATGGCTGCACGAGTGACTCCTTTTAAATCAAAACCAAAATGATCAAAGTAACGATGGTCTTCAACAGCTAACGTGGCTTGGATGACATAAGTGGAGATATCATCAAGAGATACAACTTCTCTATTCTCACCTACATAAAAACTGTCAATGGCTTGTCCTTGTAGATCATACACATAGGACGTTTGAGGTATACTCGTAACTGGGAGTGGCTGGGTTCTCAAATAGATCAGGAACACAACAAAACTAATCGTGCAAATGATAAATAATGAAAATAGAACGGTTGTCAGTTTTTTAATCATATGAATCCCTCCTTTCTAAACAACATCTATAACATCTAGTATGGAAAAACTTAACACTTACTATTCATTGTTTTCAAGAATATTAAAAGAAAAATGGATAATTTGTTGCATTTTAAAAAGGATAAACTATAATACAAGCTAGAATAAAAATATTGAGTTTGAAAGAAGGAAGAAACAGATGGAGTTATGGTATACGGAAAAACAAACAGACCATTTTGGAATTACAGCCAAAATTACACAAACTTTAGTGGAGGAACAGACAGACTTCCAACACTTAGCGATTATAGATACGATTGAATTTGGACGTATGTTAGTTTTAGACGGTATGGTTATGACTACGATCAAAGATGAATTTGTTTATCATGAAATGGTTGCACATCCAGTTTTACATACACATCCGAACCCTAAACATGTACTTGTGGTTGGTGGGGGAGATGGAGGAGTCATTCGTGAGGTTCTAAAACATCCGGAAGTTGAAAAGGCCGTTTTAGTTGAAATTGACGGGAAAGTCATCGAATACTCTAAAAAATATTTACCTGAAATAGCGGGTGAATTAGACAATCCACGTGTAGAAGTTATTGTAAATGATGGCTACATGCACATCCATGAAAATAAAAATACGTATGATGTGATTATGGTAGATTCAACCGAGCCAGTTGGACCTGCAGTTCAACTATTTGAAAAAGGTTTTTATCAAGGGATTTATGATGCTTTAAAAGAAGACGGGATTTTCGTCGCTCAAACAGATAATCCATGGTTTAAAGGCGATTTGATTCAAAAAGTGAATCAAGATGTGAAAGAGATTTTCCCGATTGTAAAAGTATATCAAGCGAATATTCCTACATATCCAAGTGGATTGTGGACTTTTATGATGGGAAGTAAAACGGTGGATCCTTTAAATATAGATGAAAATAAAATACCTGAATTGCCAACAAAATATTACACGCCAAATTTACACAAGGCTGCTTTTGCTTTGCCTAGATTTGTCGAAGATTTAGTCAATCCTAAATAACAAGGATAATGGGGTAACTTGCCAAGGAATAGATGAATGAAGGAAGGAAGTGTTCTTAATGCGTTTAAATGAAGCTTACTCTGGAAAAGTGTTTATAAACAGTTCTAATGATTATGAAAATTCAAGTGCTATCATATATGGAATGCCTATGGATTTTACCGTAAGTTTTCGTCCAGGTTCACGTTTTGGTCCTGCTAGGATACGTGAAGCCTCCATTGGTTTGGAGGAGTATAGTCCTTATTTAGATCGGTCTATTGAAGACATTACTTATTTTGATGCAGGAGATTTAATGCTTCCATTTGGGAATGCATCACGTAGCTTAGACATGATCGGAGAGTACGTAGGAGGTTTGCTGCAAGATGGTAAGTTCCCACTAGGTTTAGGTGGGGAACATTTAGTCACTTGGCCAGTTATAAGAGAAATGTACAAAAAATACCCTGGTCTTGCACTCATTCATATCGATGCACATGCAGATTTACGTGACCACTACGAAGGTGAAGTGCTTTCTCATTCTACACCAGTAAAAAAAGCAGTGGAGCTTATGGGAGGAAGTAACATTTATCAGTATGGCATTCGCTCAGGAAGCCGTGAAGAATTTAAGTTCGGAAAAAAACATGTGAACTTTCATCCTTTTGAAGTATTAGAACCTTTAAAGAAAAGTTTGCCTAGTTTAGCAGGGCGACCCATTTATGTCACCATTGATATTGATGTTTTAGATCCTTCTGCAGCACCTGGAACCGGTACGGCTGAAGCGGGTGGCATTACTTCAAAAGAATTGATTGCAGCAATACACGAAATTTCTCGATCAGATGCAAGGGTTGTTGGGGCGGATGTAGTAGAAGTAGCTCCAATTTATGATCCAACAGAGCAAACACCGATTGTTGCTTCAAAATTAATTCGTGAGATATTGTTAGGTTTTGTAAAATAAGTGATCACAACTAAAAAACTACTTTATAGTGAGAGAAAACAATTGTAAATCCATGATATAATGAACTAACTATTTTAAATTGGGGTGTTAAATATGTCAGAAAGCAAAAAAGTCTCTCTACGTATTGAAAGTAATAGTGATGAACAACAAATTGTTCAAAATGTAACGGGAGAATATTTTCAAAAAGGTGACACTGTTTATTATCGTTATGAAGAACCTGATCATAACATGGGTAGAACCAATACAACGATAAAAATTAAAGGAAATGACATTAGAGTTGTCCGTCATGGGGATACTCAATCCGAGCAGTCATTTCAACTTGATAGTTTACAACCGGGTTATTATCATACAGCAACAGGAAAAATGAACATATCAAATAAAGCAACTGAAATAAATATTGAATTGAATCAAGGTTATGGGCAAATCTCTTGGTCTTATGAATTATATTTAGATGATGAACATGCCGGAGATTTTAAATTAAAGATTCAAATACAGGAGGAGACAGAGTCGTGAGTGTTTTAGAAAAAGTAAAGGATAGGCTTATACAATCCATAAATAAAGCGGCTGTGCAGTCTGAGATCGTTTCAGTTGATCAGTTGCCTGAAGTTACTCTTGAAGTACCAAAAGATAAATCATTTGGGGATTTTTCAACGAATATTGCCATGCAGTTAACTCGAATTGCAAAAAGAAACCCTAGACAAATTGCAGAACAAATCAAAGAAAATCTTAATTATGTAGAAGCAGGCGTTGAGAATGTAGAGATTGCAGGACCTGGTTTTATTAATTTTTTCTTAGATAAAAGTTATTTACATCAAGTGATTTCAGATGTATTGGAAAAAGGAGCTAGATACGGGGCTCTTCAAGTAGGAAATAGTGAAAAAATCCAGATTGAATTTGTCAGTGCGAATCCAACAGGCAGCCTTCACTTAGGACATGCTCGTGGTGCAGCTGTTGGGGATGCATTAAGTAATCTGCTAGATTTTGCAGGTTATGATATATCGAGAGAATATTATATTAATGATGCTGGAAATCAGATTGATAATTTAGCTAAATCTATTGAAGCTAGGTATATGGAACAGCTGGGAAAAGATATGGTTATGCCTGAAGATGGATACCATGGCGAAGATATTATTCAATTTGCTAAAGACTTAGTATCCGAAGAAGGTGATCGACTTCTTTCCCTTGGAGATATTGATAAATTTGAATATTTTAAACGTTACGGATTAGAAAAAGAATTACAAAAGTTAAAAGATGATTTAACACGTTTTGGAGTGGAGTTTGATGTCTGGTTTAGTGAAACCTCCCTTTATCAAGAGAAAAAAACGGATGCAGTTTTAGAGGAACTTGACAAGAAGGGACATACATACGAGCAAGATGGTGCAAAGTGGTTACGAACAACGCCATTTGGCGACGATAAAGACCGTGTATTAATCAAAAACGATGGTTCTTTCACTTATTTAACACCAGATATTGCTTATCATAAAGATAAATTTAATCGTGGCTTCAATCAACTTATTAATATTTGGGGAGCAGATCATCATGGTTATATTCCGAGAATGAAAGCCGCAATTACCGCATTAGGATATGAACCTAATCAATTAATCGTGCTTATTTCTCAAATGGTAAGTTTGTTTCAAAACGGTGAGAAGGTAAAAATGTCGAAAAGAACAGGCAAAGCGGTCACCATGAAGGAGTTAATGGATGAAGTAGGTGTAGATGCGATTCGTTATTTCTTTACGATGCGTAGTATTGATTCTCATTTAGATTTTGATATGGATTTAGCTATTTCTACCTCAAATGAAAACCCAGTGTATTATGTGCAATATGCTTATGCACGTATATGTAGTATTTTTCGTCAAGCAGATGAGCAAGGAATTACAATCTTGCCATTGGAACAGATTGACATTAGCTTATTAAACACAGAGTCTGAATTTAACTTATTGTTAAAAGTGGCTACGTTGTATGATGAAGTGCAAGTTGCAACAGAACAATATGCACCTCATCGTATTATTCGATATGTATATGAGCTAGCTTCCCTTTTCCATAGTTATTATAAAGCACAAAGGGTTATTTTAGAGGACGATGAGAAACTGACTCAGGCAAGATTAATTTTTCTATCTGCATTGAAGACTGTCTTTGAAAATTGTTTCAGCATCATTGGGATTTCTGCACCTGAAAAAATGTAATGGGACCCCAAAAAGGGAAGTCCCATAGGATGTTCTATAACTTTAAAGTGAGGATTCTCGTATAGTATCGAGGCTAACCTCACTATTAAAGTTTATTTATGTTGTTTTAATTTTTTTAACAGCCTTTACAGCCCTCACAGCATTAATCTCTTTTGGTGTTATTTTCTTATTTGAACTACTTATAGGTGTTCCTGTTTTCTTTAATATCGTTTTAATTTTTACAGGACTTAGATTTGGATTGATGGATAACATAAGGGCTATGATGCCTGAGACATGAGAAGTAGCCATCGATGTTCCGTTTAACTCAACATATTTTCGATTTGGCCAGGTGGAAAAAATCTTTTCTCCTGGTGCGTAAATATCAATGTTTTTTCCTTTATTACTAAAGGAGGCAAGGCGTTTTTTAGTAGAGGTTGCCCCGACAGAGATCGTTGGAGTAAATCGAGCAGGATAATCTACGGTTTCTTTTTTTCCATCATTTCCTGAAGAAGCAACAGTGATGATGCCTAATTCATTCGCTTGTTTTATAGCATCTAATAAAGACTGGCTGCGATAACTCATTCCAAAGCTCATATTAATAATGTTCATTTGATTCCGAATACTCCATTCAATGGCTTGAATGATATCAGATGAATAAGCTGTTCCTTTATGATCAAATGCTTTGATTGGATGTAACTGTGCCTTTGGAGCTGTCCCTACGATGCCCTTCTGTTCGTTTGATGCAGCAATTGTGCCTGCGATATGAGTTCCATGTCCGTTATCATCCCATGGTGGCATGTGAGGATATATAAAATTGAACCCTCTACGTAATTGGTCTTTCAGATCAGGGTGATTAAAATCCACTCCAGTATCAATAACGGAAATCTTGATTCCGTCTCCTTTTGTATATTTCCATACTTGAGGTGCTTTGATTTCCTGAACACCCCATGGGATGGATGGTTTTAATTCAGTTTCAATGGAAGAATATAAGGGATTAAAGTTTGTTGGTGCGTGCATTTTTATCTTTGTATCCTTTTCAATGAATCGAATAGCTGGATGATTTATAAGGTTTTTACTGGATTGTAAGGGACAAGAAATAGCATGAATGATCCCAATGGGCTGAATATGTGACAGTTTGGATAAAGACGGTTTTAACTTTTTTATTTGACGCAAGCAACTCTGAAATTCTTTCCGATTATTAAATCGAATAATTTGACGTGTCACAGACTGCTTAGTAACGATATGATGATTTAGATGTTTTAAAAATTTGGAGAAATTCAATTTGTTATCCCCCCTAAGATGAGCATTTAACTTGGATATTTCATTATTTTATGTCGTTTTTGCTCCGTTGGCTTTGGGGGAATGCCTCTTTTTATAATAATTGGGCATTCGATTAGGTCATAAATGGATTATGGACATAGGATAGATAAAGAGAGGAAGCTCTCTTTACCATTCCGGGTTATGAATAGCTGATTCGTAACTATGCGGATACAGTCATAAGCGAAGAGTTTATTACTCTTCGCTTATTGTCATGGAATTTGAGTAAGCCAATGGCATTCTACATATTTAGACATTATCTGTGTTGAAAACTGAACTTTTTTACCATGAAATTTAAGTGTTAGTTGAAGCATTCTTGCATTTTAATGTAAAATAGGTTTTACTTAATGATGACAAAGATAAAAGTTCAATATACATATCATTTTTATTTATGTTGTGTGAAAGGTTGTGTTAGACATGAGCAGTCAATATACAATAAATCTTACCGCTGAGGAAATAAAAGAAATACCAATGGTTGATTTAGCATTTATGATTTTCAAATCAACAAATAAACAATTTTTCTATCGTGATTTGATGAAAGAAATCGCAAAGGTTAAAAGTTTATCTGGAAAAGAAGTCGATAAGGTTATTGCACAGTTATACACTGAAATTAACATTGATGGACGTTTTGCATGCATCGGAAATAACATTTGGGGTTTAAAAAGATGGTACACTTTGGATAAAGCCGAAGAAATATCTAATAAACCAAAAGTGATCAATGATGATGATGATGATCTTGAAGATGAAAAAGAAATGTTTTCTGATGAAATTGAAAATAACGATGCGTTCGTTGGTGAAGGAAATAATACGGATGAAATCATCAGCGAAGATGATGAAGATCTTGATGAAAATGAAGAAATAGAAGAAGAAGCGGATGAAATTAGTCTAGATGAAGAAATGGAAAAAGAGATGGATGAAGACAACGATGAGGATAGTTCGTACTAGGAAGGAAAAATTCAATTTCTAGTCTCTTGACATCCTCCTATGTACAGAGTAAACTATTGCAAGGGCTAAAGATTTTTTGAAGTATTTTAAGTATAAATAAATAAGCTAAAGTGCCTCTTTGAACAAAGAGACACTTTATTTTTTTGTTAAATTATAGGGGGTAAGGCACAGTGACTAAGTATATATTTGTAACTGGAGGAGTAGTGTCTTCCTTAGGGAAGGGAATCACTGCTGCTTCATTGGGTAGATTGTTAAAAAACAGAGGTTTACAAGTCATGATCCAAAAATTTGATCCTTATATTAATGTAGACCCTGGAACGATGAGTCCTTACCAACATGGGGAAGTATTTGTTACTGATGATGGTGCAGAAACAGATTTAGATTTAGGGCATTATGAGCGGTTTATTGACATTAACCTGACTCAAAACAGTAATGTAACTACAGGGAAAATCTATTCTTCCGTTATTACAAAAGAACGTAAAGGTGAATACTTAGGAGGAACCGTTCAGGTTATTCCACATATTACAAACGAGATTAAAGAGCGAGTTTTTCGTTCAGGGAAAGAATCTGGAGCAGATGTGGTTATTACTGAAATTGGTGGTACTGTCGGTGATATTGAAAGTTTACCGTTTTTAGAAGCGATTCGACAAATCAAAAGTGATATTGGTAGAGATAATGTGATGTATATTCATGTGACATTAATTCCTTATTTAAAAGCGGCAGGAGAATTAAAAACCAAACCAACTCAACATAGTGTGAAAGAGTTAAGAAGTTTAGGGATCCAGCCAAATGTCATCGTATGTCGAACAGAACAAAAGTTGTCTGTAGATATGAAAAATAAGCTAGCACTGTTCTGTGATATTGATCCAAATGCTGTAATTGAAGCAAGAGACGCAGATACTTTGTATGAAATTCCGTTAATGCTGCTTGACCAACATATGGACGAAATTGTAGTGAACCATTTAAAACTTGAAACAAAACCCCCGGAAATGAAAGAATGGAATCAACTAGTAAATAAAGTGAAACAGCTGAAACATAAAACTGAGATTGCGATTGTTGGAAAGTATGTTGCTTTACATGATGCTTATTTAAGTATTGTAGAATCCTTAAGTCATGCTGGGTTTGAGCATCAAGCAGAAGTTTCCATTCGTTGGGTTGATGCAGAAGAGGTCAACGATGAAAATGTACATGATCTACTTCATGGAGTAGGTGGCATACTAGTACCTGGTGGATTCGGTGATCGTGGAATTGAAGGAAAAGTAAGTGCCATTAAATATGCCCGAGAAAACAAAGTTCCATTTTTCGGTATTTGTTTAGGGATGCAGGTTGCAGTGATAGAGTTTGCACGTTCAGTTGCTGATTTGGAAAATGCTAATAGCTCTGAAATTAATTCAGAAACACCTCATCCTGTCATTGACTTGTTACCAGAGCAAAAGGATATTGAAGACTTAGGTGGAACGATGAGACTAGGGGCTTATCCTTGTAAATTAGAAAAAAATACTTTAGCATATGAGAGTTACGGATCGGATTTAATCAATGAAAGACATCGTCATCGTTATGAATTTAATAATGATTATAGAGAATTATTAGAAAATGCAGGATTGAAAGTTTCTGGAACTTCTCCAGATGGAAGGCTTGTTGAAATGATTGAACTTCCAGATCATCCTTGGTTTCTTGCTTCACAATTTCACCCTGAGTTTACATCAAGACCGAATCGCCCACAAAAAATGTTCACAGGATTTATAAAAGCAGCTTTGAATAATAAATAATGCTTTTTTTCAACTTTTTGGTAAATTAAGCAGGAATGTAAGAGTTACTTATAGAAATGTTTATTTACCAAAAAAAGTGATTTGTGTTGTTCGGGAGGTTGGTAGTTTGGAAAAAGGGAAGCTTTTAATTGTTGATGATCAACATGGAATTAGAGTCTTGTTAGAAGAAGTGTTTAAGATGGATGGTTTTTATACACTTACAGCTGCAAATGGTCAACAAGCATTAGACCATGTCAACAACGACCCACCGGATCTTGTTCTACTAGACATGAAAATTCCAGGCATGGATGGCTTAGAAATATTAAAGCATATAAAAGAGATCAACACCTCAATAAAGGTGATCATGATGACTGCTTACGGAGAGCTTAACATGATTAAGGAAGCAAAAGAAGCTGGAGCAATGAGACATTTTTCCAAACCATTTGATATTGATGAAATTCGTGCAGTTGTGAATGATGCAATCGGAGATGATCATGCTGCAACAGGATCCTGAAAAGGATCTTTTTTCTTTGCTTGCACCAAAACATCCCGATTTGGTATTAAATAGTCTTTTTTCCTATGCTAAAGCTCACTTCATTTTTGAACTGTTCAGTGCTATAATAGTGCAGAATGACTTACGGTTGTTTATTTCTTTAATAAATTTAGAGTAGGAGGCTCGAAACCATGCCATTAGTATCAATGAATGAATTTTTACCTACAGCTAAAGAGAAAAAATTTGCAGTAGGACAGTTTAACATGAATAACCTTGAATTTTCACAAGCGATTGTTCAAGCAGCTATGGAAGAAAACTCTCCATTTATTTTCGGGGTAAGTGAAGGTGCACTTAAATATATGGGTATTGAATTCACAGTTGCTATGGCTGAAGCAGCGGCTAAACAATCAGGATTGCCTATCGCACTTCATTTAGATCACGGCAGCAGCTTTGATGTAGCTATGAAGTGTATTCGCGCTGGTTTTTCATCGGTTATGTTTGATGGATCACATTATTCTTATGAAGAAAATGTACGTCTTACGAAAGAAGTTGTAAAAACTGCTCATGCAATGGGAGTTTCTGTTGAAGGTGAGTTAGGTACGATCGGTGGAGTTGAGGATGATATTAGTGTTGATGAATCCGATGCTAATTTAGCAAAACCAGATGAAGCGATTCGTTTTTACGAAGAGACAGGTGTTGACTGCTTAGCTATTGCTGTGGGTACTGCTCACGGAATGTACAGTGGTGACCCTGATATTAAATTTGATATTATTGAAGAAGTAACGAAAAATATTCCAGTTCCAGTTGTATTACATGGTGGTTCAGGAGTACCAGATGAAATGATTCGCAAATCTATTGAAGCTGGTGTAGGTAAAATAAATGTAAATACTGAAAATCAAGTTGCTCTTACCAATGCAATTAGAAATGTATTAAACAGCAACGATAGCGTTTATGATCCTAGAAAATACTTAGGTCCAGGTAAAGAAGCAATGGTTGAAGTTGTAAAATCTAAAATTAAATTGTTTGGAAGTAGCAATCAAGCCTAATAATGAATAATAAATGGAAAGGGAATCACTTATAGTGACATTCTCTTTCCTATGTGTTAACATATCAAATGACTTTTACTACCGTTTTTTTAGATTGTTGGAGGGATATACATAACTATGGAAAAACTGATCGTTACAGGAGGCAAACCACTTCAAGGAACTATCCGTATCAGCGGAGCCAAAAATAGTGCGGTTGCCCTTATACCTGCTGCATTGATGGCCGATTCTACTGTTATTTTAGATAATATGCCAGTTTTAAGGGATGTTCAAACTTATAAACATATTTTAGAAGACTTAGGTGCTCATGTAGAATTTTCACAAGACCATATGGTGATAGACCCTTCATCTTTACAATCTATTGAAATGATTGATGATAACGTAAAACAATTACGTGCGTCATATTATTTGATGGGTGCTTTACTAGGGAAATTTGGCGAAGCAGTGATTGGGTTGCCTGGTGGCTGCGATTTTGAACCTCGTCCTATTGATCAACATATTAAAGGGTTTGAGGCATTAGGAGCAGAAGTAAGAAATGAACATGGTTCCATTTATATTAAAGCGAAACAATTAATTGGAACTAAAATCTATCTTGATGTAGTCAGTGTTGGTGCAACGATTAACATTATGTTGGCAGCCGCACGTGCAAAAGGAATTACTTTAATAGAAAATGCTGCAAAAGAACCTGAAATAATTGATGTAGCCACTTTATTAAACGCTATGGGCGCTAAAATTAAAGGGGCAGGAACAGGAACGATACGTATCGAAGGTGTAGATGAATTAAAAGGATGTCGTCATTCTATCATTCCGGATCGTATTCAAGCAGGAACATATATGATTGCAGCAGCAGCTACTAAAGGTGATGTTATCGTAGATAATATCATTCCAAAACATATGGAAGCTTTAACAGCCAAGTTGGAAGAAATGGGTGTTGAAATCCATGAATTAGACGAAGGTATTAGAGTAGTTGGTAAACCTTCATATAACAGCATTGATGTAAAGGCTCTAGTTTATCCTGGGTTTGCTACAGATCTACAATCCCCGATGACCACTTTGCTTACACAAGCTGATGGAGTAAGTGTTTTATCAGATTATGTCTACAATAACCGCTTTAAACATATTCCAGAATTAATTCGTATGGGTGCAAAAATTAAACTTGAGGATCGTTCGGCCGTTATCGAAAAATCCAAATTGCAATCGGCAAAAGTAACCGCGATGGATTTAAGAGCTGGAGCAGCACTGGTTATCGCGGGACTTACAGTTGATTCAGGTCATACAGAAATTACTGGTGTGGAATTTATTGATAGAGGATATGACAATCTGGTTGATAACTTAAAGAATTTGGGTGCAGATGTGTGGCGTGAATCTTAATGAGTGTATGAATGTATACATTAAAGGAAATACTATGTAGTTCAGTCATCATTTGTTTATGAAAGAAAGTAATAATTGTATTAATAATTTAGAATGTGGTGGTACTTATATGGACATGAATTTAGCAGAATTAGAAAAATTGAAGTTGAACGACCTGTATACCTTAGCTAAGAAGTTCCAAATCCAATATTATAGTCAAATGAAAAAAAAAGAACTCATATTTTCGATCTTACGTGCACAAGCAGAACAAGGCGGACTGATGTTCATGCAGGGGGTCTTGGAAGTCTTACCTGAGGGATACGGTTTTCTTCGACCGATCAATTACTTGCCAAGCAAAGAAGACATCTACATATCTGCATCACAGATTCGTAAGTTTGATTTACGAACAGGTGATTTAGTCTCTGGTAAGTGTAGACCTCCAAAAGATAATGAAAGATATTTTGGATTGTTACAAGTTGAAGCTGTGAATGGTGAAGACCCAGACAAAGCTAGTGAAAGACTTCACTTTCCAGCACTTACTCCACTTTTTCCACAAGAAAAAATCATTCTTGAAACAACCCCTACTCACCTTTCTACTCGGATTATAGATTTATTATCTCCAGTTGGATTAGGTCAAAGAGGACTCATTGTAGCACCACCAAAAGCAGGGAAGACATTATTATTAAAGCAAATTGCGAATAGTATCTCAACCAACCGTCCTGATATGGAATTATTTGTGTTGCTTGTTGATGAACGTCCAGAAGAAGTGACAGATATGCAGCGTTCTGTAAAAGGTGAAGTAGTAGCATCCACGTTTGATGAATTGCCTGAAAATCATATAAAAGTTGCAGAACTCGTTTTGGAGAGAGCTCTTAGATTAGTGGAGCACAAAAAAGACGTTGTTATTTTAATGGATAGCATCACTCGTTTAGCAAGAGCTTATAATTTAGTTATTCCTCCTTCAGGACGTACTTTATCTGGAGGAATTGATCCTGCAGCATTCCATAGACCCAAAAGATTTTTTGGTGCGGCTAGGAATGTAGAGGAGGGCGGAAGCCTTACTATTTTAGCTACAGCACTCATTGATACAGGATCACGTATGGATGATGTTATTTATGAGGAATTTAAAGGTACAGGGAATATGGAACTTCATCTGGATCGTAAGTTGGCGGAACGTCGTATCTTCCCAGCTATTGATATTCGCAGATCTGGTACAAGACGTGAGGAATTATTGGTGCCAAAAGAAGAATTGGATAAAATCTGGTTGCTTCGTAAAAATATGAATGACGCACCAGACTTCACTGACGCATTTTTGAAAAGACTATCGAACTCCAAAACCAATCAAGAATTTTTATCTACTTTGGTAAAACCAGTTTCAAAACCTCTTTCTACAAATAAAAGAAAAGTGTAATAACATGACAGGCTTATTTGTATAAGGGTTGCATCATTAGAATGAACGTGTTAGAATCTTTTATGTGTCAATTTAACTCTGGATTGCAAAATATTCAGGGCGGAAAGAGGGGTAATTACAATGAAAGAAGCAATTCATCCTAAATACGAATTAACTACAGTAACATGTGCTTGTGGAAATTCTTTTGAAGCAGGTTCTGTTAAGGAAAATCTTCGTGTTGAGATTTGTTCTAATTGTCATCCATTTTTCACTGGTAAGCAGAAGTTTGTTGATGCTGGTGGACGTGTGGATCGTTTCAAGAAAAAATATGGTCTATAAGAAAACAACCAGTAAAAATAGAGTCTTATTTTTACAGCATATAGAAACCTTCTTTGGTTATGATAATGACCAAGGGAGGTTTTTTTATGAAGAAAAAATGCTTTCTTTTATTAATGACAGCTGTTGTTATATGGATATCTACAGGATGTAACGCAGAGGATAATAATGTTCAAACGAAAAAATATGAAAATGATGGTTATTTAGGGCTTACAAAATCACTGCCCAATATGCCAACAAACCCATCCTATCATAACTATAGGAAAGATACGGCACTTGTTGAACAATCTTTAAAAGGAATTGATGGTGTTACTAGCTCAGCTGTAACGATTACAAACGGGACTAACATGGTTATAACCATTCAAGTACCCAAACATTTATCTAAACAGAAAATAAAACAAATTGAAAAAACAGTTTATAAAGAAACAATGAAACAATTACCAAGATATGAAGTAACGGTTCGTAGTAATAAATCTGGATGAGATGGTAATCGTTTCTGAAGCTTGATATTTTATGATGAATCAGATATACTTAATCTTGCCGTGCTAGACGGGGAGGTAGCGGTGCCCTGTAACCCGCAATCCGCTATAGCGGGGTTGAATTCCAGTTAGAGGTATTGTTGATGTAATGTCAGCCTTTTACACGTAGTGTTGACGGTCAGGTCTCTCGCAATGGATGCCTATGAATCCGGTCAGGTTCGGAAGAAAGCAGCCGTAAGTAGGATGTTCCATGTGCCGAGGGGTCGCCTGACCTGAGCTAACGATAAAAGCAGCGGTTATGTCGCAATTATCAATAACAGGTGCACGGTAAAAAACACTTTAAATCAAATCACCTATAGGTGGTTTTTTTTGTTGTCGACTTTCTATTTCATAAAAGTCATATTTTGTGACATTTGTCAACATGATAATTTCCATTTTGCAATATTGTAATAAGGTTTATTTCTTGTTATGACTGAAAGAGATAGTTTTCTGTTAAAATATAGATTTACTTTTTTGGATTTACTTACCATGTGAGATTTTTTTCGAATAAGGAGGAATTTTCTATACAAAAGTAGAATTAACATATGATATACGATGGAATTTGTTGGAATGGGAGGTTGAAGTATTTGTATACTCCAGTTACGTTAAAGTTCCCATATACGATAGAAAATCTACTTAACTCCCTTGAAGTTAAAAGTACATCTATGATAATAATTAATGATAAAGAAGAGGTTACTTTTAGTAATCCAGTATTTCTATCGGCTAGTGGTTATGTAGATATTGAAGAACTTAACAATATTAAAATAAGAAACATTATTCACTTCCAAGAACCTCTTATGAGTTTAGCTCAGACTTTGCAAAATAATAAGAAATTAAGCATCTACACTAAAAACAAAACCACTATTGAATCAACATACTCAGTAATATCATTACAATCCCACGATGATCAACACCAAGGATATTTATTTATGTTATATGACCTACATAATTCAAACTTAATTCAGCATTTTTCTGCAACCTTTATGAAAGATGTTAATCTCGGTGTATTACTCATTAATAAAGAATTTCAATTGATTGATATTAGTGATATGGCATGTACCATATTTGGCATGAAAAAAGAAGAAGTGATTGATAAATCTTTGGATGAGATTTTTAAACCTGTTCCTAGAGAATACCAGTTGGTACAGCGTACTGTTCTAGAAGGTTTGGTTACGAAAAATCATGCGGTATCGTGGATTAATGATTCACAAAGATTTGAGTTGCTTATGGATTCAAATACTTTAAAGAACAGCAATGGAGACACTGTAGGAGCTTACATTATTTTGAAAGATGTTTCTAACTTACGTTCTCTTGAAGAACAGGTTCAAAGAAGTGATCGGTTGGCTATGATTGGGCAAATTGCGGCAGGTACTGCACATGAGATACGAAATCCACTTACTTCTATTAAGGGATTCTTACAGGTCATTAAGAAATCACTTAAAGAAAATCAGATGAATCAAGAGTTTGAGTTTACGAATATTATGCTAACAGAAATTGATCGGATCAATGGATTAGTTAGTGAGTTTTTATTGTTAAGCAAACCAAGGGATTTTGTGTTTGAGCAAGTAGATTTATCAAAAGTGATGCAAGAAATAAAACCGATTATACATAACGAAGCTATATTACATGATGTTGAAGTACATTATCATTCTGCAAGCGATCTTCCATTTATATTAGCTAATACAGAGTTAATTAAACAAGTATGTCTGAATATTTGCAAAAATGGAATTGAAGCCATGGTTGATGGAGGAACATTAAGCATTACAGAAAAAATAGATGAAAGAAATAAACAGGTAAGTATTGAGATACACGATACAGGCCCTGGTATCCCTTCATTTTTAGTAGATAAAATTTTTGATCCGTTTTTTACGACAAAACAAGAGGGTACAGGTTTAGGGTTATCTGTTTGCCAAAGGATTATTCATGACATTGGTGGATCTATAAGAGTGTCGTCAAAAGGTTTTGGAACCACTTTTATTATTAGTATGCCACTTCCGGGTAGGTAGCCAGTTCGTGGATGAACTGGTGCATCGTGACCAGCTCAAGGATGCGCTGGTGTCGGAATGGCCACAGGACGTGGCAGATTATGATCGACCCACAAGGATGTGGTCGTTTTTAGAGGTATTCCTTGCAGGAGGATGTTTTGATGTCGACGTTCACCACATTAAAATTTAAATATTAAACCACTCAAAGAGTGGTTTTTCATCTATGGACATCTATAGTATAATGATATCAAGTGGTATTCAGAAAAAATCTAATTAAACTCGGAGAAAATAATGAGTCATATTGCCTTATATCGCAAATGGAGATCACAAACTTTCCAAGAAGTCGTAGGACAAAAACATATCGTACAAACCCTACAAAACTCCTTAAAAGAAAATCGTTTTACACATGCGTATTTGTTTAGTGGACCTAGAGGTACTGGGAAAACAAGCACTGCAAAAATATTTGCTAAGGCATTAAACTGCGAATCTGGACCTTCTATGGAGCCTTGTAATCAATGTAATGCATGTAAAAGAATCACTGAAGGGGCAGTTATGGATGTTATGGAGATAGATGCTGCATCTAATAGAGGTGTTGAGGAAATCCGTGATATTCGTGATAAAGTGAAATATGCTCCAACAGAAGTGAAGTATAAAGTTTATATTATTGATGAAGTTCATATGCTTACGACGGAAGCCTTTAACGCTCTCTTGAAAACATTGGAGGAACCACCAGCCCATGTTGTTTTTATTCTTGCAACGACCGAACCTCATCGAATTCCAGCTACGATTATTTCAAGATGTCAAAGGTTTGATTTTCGAAGAGTTGCTATAGAAGAACAAGAGAAAAGAATGAGATTGATATGTGAACAGGAGAATATATCCATAGATGATGATGCACTTCAATATATTGCACGTTTATCTGATGGAGGTATGAGAGATGCTTTGAGCTTGTTGGATCAAATTGTATCCTTCTCTGGTCAGCATATTTCGTATGAGCAAGTGATTGACGCCACAGGTGGTATTGAGTCCAGTCAGTTTTTAAAAATAGCTGAAGCAGTGAAACAACAGAATGTAAGTCAAATACTTGAGCTGATGAACCGTCTGATGCAAGAAGGAAAAAATGCTGATAAATGTTTAGAAAGTTTAATTTATTACTACAGGGATTTATTAGTCATAAAAATGGTGGATCAGGCTCAGGACGTGACAGACCGTGTGTTAGACGTATCTAGTTATTCTAATTTAGCCGAAGTATATGAGAATGAAGAGGTTTTTCAAATCATTGATACGTTAAATCAGTATCAAGTAGAAATGAAATATGCTTCGAATCCACAAACATTATTAGAAATCGCAGTCATGAAGATATGTACTTTGAATGTTCAGGAGCAGAGTTCTATACCTTTGCAAAAGCCATCATCAAAAATAGAAACAAATAAAAAACCGAATGATAGGCAAACCAACTTTAACGATCCCTCGATTGCAACATTAATTCAAAGGGTTGAAGAGTTAGAAAAACAAATTTCGAAATGGGAAAAAGCTGGTGGGGTTGAGTCCCGACCATCATCAACTAACGAAAAGAAGCATATAAATACTCCTAAACAACCTATTGCAAAATTGAATCGTCAATCAAAGGAAAAATTGCTTGGGTTTTTAAACGAAAAAGAACAGGATGCTTTTAAACGTATTCTGTTAAAATGGAGCCAAGTACTAAATTTAGTAAAGTCCAAAAAAATTACGATACATGCTTGGTTAGTGGATGGTGAACCTGTTTCTGTAAAAAATAACATGGTATTGGTTGCTTTTAAAAATACAATCCATAGAGAAACAACAGAAAAACAAACGAACAAACAAATCATTGAAGAAGTCCTTCATGAAGTATATAATGAACCCATCCAGCTCAAAACTGTCATGTTAAAGGACTGGAATGAATTAGAATCCATAGAAGCTCAAGGTACTCAGAAAACTGAACAGACCGAAAGTTTAGAATTAGTTCCAGAAGATCAAGAAAATGAGGAGAAACAAAAAGGTTGGGTTGATGAGGCCGTTCAACTGTTTGGCAGCGACTTAGTGCAAATAGATGAAGAAAAGTGAAGAACAAATACACATTGTTTAAACATATTATAGGATGATTTGAATATAGAAAGGAAGTTTTATAATGAAAAATAATATGAATCAAATGATGAAACAAGTTAAAAAAATGCAGGCACAAATGTTAAAAGCTCAAGAGGAACTTAAGGAAAAAGCGGTAGAAGGAACAGCTGGCGGCGGTGTAGTTACAGTCACAGTTACAGGAGATAAAAAAGTTACTGATGTAGTAATTAAGCCAGAAGTAATTGATCCAGACGATATTGAAATGTTACAAGATTTAATTGTTGCTGCGATGAATGATGCATTAAACAAAGCAGATGAACTTGCAAATGAAGACTTAGGTAAATTCGCAGGTGGATTACCACCAGGGCTACTTTAAGAATAAAGTGTAACTAATAAAATAATATAGCTTTCCCAATTAAAAAAGTTGAATGTAAAATCATTTGAAAAATAGAATTTAACTCACTTTTATTTTTTAGTGATTGGCATTATGAACAAAGTTATAGGGAAGGGTTTCTGTCTAATATCGGTAAAAGGAGTTAAACGTTTTGCATTATCCGGAGCCAGTATCAAAACTTATTGATTCTTTCACTCGTCTACCCGGAATTGGGACGAAAACTGCAGCTAGACTTGCTTTTCATGTGATTCGTATGAAAGAAGAAGATGTTGTTGAATTTGCAAAAGCATTGGTGAATGTAAAAAGGAATTTACACTATTGCTCTGTCTGTTGTAACATTACAGACGTTGATCCATGTAGAATATGTAGTGATAAAAGTAGAGATTCCTCCGTCATTTGTGTTATTCAGGAGCCAAAGGATTTGGTTGCAATGGAACGTACAAAGGAATTTCAAGGATATTATCATGTGCTCCACGGTGCTATTTCTCCGATGGAAGGAATTGGTCCAGATGAAATTCGGGTTGCCGAGCTTTTAACCAGACTTAGTGATGAAAGAGTAAAGGAACTCATTTTAGCAACAAATCCAAATATCGAAGGTGAAGCAACAGCGATGTATCTTTCTCGATTAGTGAAGCCATTTGGTATAAAAATGACTCGAATAGCCCATGGATTGCCTGTGGGAGGAGATTTAGAATACGCCGATGAGGTCACCTTGTCAAAAGCGCTTGAAGGTAGAAGAGAGCTGTTTTAAAGAGATAGTTAGGTAAACTTAATCTAATAATCATAAAAATGTATTACGTTAAGTTTTTATAAGAAGAACACTTATGAAAGAAATGGGTATTCTAATCCTAACTTGAAATTTATGATTTAAAATAAGAGTTTTTTTAAAAAAATCTATTAGTGAAACTTGAAGAAGAATTTAAAAGAAACACTTAATAAAAACACTAGAGATATATCTGCTAGTGAAAATATAAATTTATCAATTTTTCTAATCTAAAAAATGGTCGTGAAGTACACACCACTAGTTTACGGATGTTCCGTAGTCGAGTGGTGTTTTTTTATGAGAAATAATCATTTTCATCTATTTTCATAAACATTAAATATCTTACAGGTGTTGCAAGTGTTGGTCCCTGAGAAGGAATCCACGGCATCTATCAAGGTTCAGCGATATTTAAATTTCTTATATTAGAATTACTTTCAAATAACTTTGTATTTTCTAATCGTATATTAAGTGTATTTAATAGGAGGTAATTAAAATGAAGTTTGAAGAAGCACATGAAAAGTTTATACAAGATCATTTGAATTTACGTAAAGGAGCTAGTTTGAGAAGACTAGAAGAAGGTCATGATTTTGCAGAGATACTCTTTTTGCAAAAGGTGTGGTGGCCTGCAATTAATGATTTTAAATACCTGCATCCAGAATACCAAGTTAGTGATTTTAAAGATGGGAATCGGTATATTGATTTTGCATATATCCGCTCTAATATGTTACTGGCCATTGAAATTGATGGGTTTGGAACACATTGGCAGAACATCAGCCGTTGGGAATTTTCAGATCATTGCAGACGTCAAAATGATTTAATTACAGATGGCTGGAAAATACTTCGGTTTACATACGATGATATTAATAATAGTCCTCGTTATTGTCAACAAAAATTACAACAATTTATGGGAAGGTGGTTTGGTGAAGATAAAAATGTAATAGAAGCCACTTGGGTTGAAAAGGAAGCTATTAGATTTGCTTTGAAATTAGGCAGACCAGTTACTCCGATTGAACTGAGTAAACATTTAGATGTTGATATTAAAACATCAAGGAAGTTGTTATATAGTCTTGTATCAAAAAAATGGATGAAACCAGAGCGGGGCAATCAACGAATTCGTTCATATCGTTTAAATATTGAAGGTAAAAACTACATTTTATAATATGAGAGGAAACGATAAAGAGCAGTAAAAGATTATTTACTTAAAATTTATGTGGAATTGTAAGTATAAATAGAAAATAGAGGGAAATGTTGGTCTTATTTGAGGAAAAGCAAGCCCTTCAAGTGAATAGAGGGAATTAACGGCTTTATTTCGGTGATCTCACTCCAAAATACCATGAAATAGCCGTTTTTGTCCAAAATAAGACCACCAAATACCGCTAATTTCAAAAATGAGCTAAAAAAATAACAATAAGACCACCAAATACCGCTAAATCTCATATTGAGGAGCATTCATTGAGCTGAAAGTAAAAAAATAAAACCTCATTAGGTTGGAGGTTTTATTTAACAAATAATATTATCCAATTCATATCTAATTATTGTCTAAGCATCTTTTAGCATTATTCAATTTCAATTTATATATTTCTTGCCAAAAAGTTGTGAGAATACCTGTTTTTTCTCTGAATCATTCCTTACCCTGCAATATTTCAATATCTCCAGTAAGAACATCCTCACCTTCATAAAACATGAATCGCCCATCTTGCCATTCAATACGTAAATATTTTCGATCATCGGATTGGAAAATCCATACTGATTGTTCACCTGCACTTGGAAAAGCAGTGCTTCCCTGTACTCCTGATCTTCCGCTATATTGTTCCTCTAGAAAATATTTTGTATCTTCTAAAGTAATAGTTGAAGGGATCTCGTGATAGGAATCCAACCTTCCATCAACTTCAGTAAATAAAATAAACGTAGGTTTTTCACGTTTTTCGGTGTATAGGTATTGAATGTCTCTTCCGTCTTTTAATGTGAGCATGGCTTCATTTCGCATGAAATTTGTTGTTTTTCCTATAATTTCATACATGACCAAAGAAACTTCTACAAAGTCTCCAGGAACCACAGTATGAATTGTCTTTTCAGGTCTTGGAGCCTCTGGTTTTTTCATTAGATTTGAAATTCGTTTAAATAAACTCATCTTTTTCACCCTATTTTCTTTTATGCATTCAGTTTGCAACAATCACATTGGAACATCTGCTTTTCCATAATGAGGAGACAAATCATAAAGAAGAAAACTCTCATTTTTGAAAAATGTTCAGATGAATATTGATATTACTAAATGATTAAACTGCTAACAGCGAAACCTATGCCAAGATATACAAATGCAAGCAATACCCCTATAGCTATATTCCCTTTTTCTAAATGCTCAGAAAGCTTTAGGCCAGGTGTAACCCAGTCAAATATAAAATAAGTCAATAATAAACAAAGGTAACCGACTAAAAACCATAAAGACATATGCAAGATGGATGTATTAGTGTAAGCTGAAACACCTAGAATAATGGCGGTACCTAAGAACTTTCCTCCAAAAGCTAAACCTACGGCAGTATTTCCTTTTTTCAATTCTTCTAAATCATTAAAAGGAGTGATTAAACTAAAAACAATCATGCCTAACAACTGTAGTATAGTAATCACAAGTACACTAATCAATAAATCTACTATTATCACTCTACCCACCCCCGGAATTTGGCCATTGCCAAGTCAAAATTCGTGTAACTATGGATTTCTTCTAAATAAACTTCTACTGTTTTTTTCTCTTTTAGCGTATTATATCTTGCCTCATCAATTGGTTGTTTAATATCGTGGCCTGTCGGTAAAGTAAGGATCGCAAATTGCCTAAACTCTCCTTCAAACTCCGTTTTGTATACACCAACCAAATCCACTTCTGTTTTAATTTGAACTTTCAATTCCACCAAATCTTTTTCAGCCTCTTCTAACGATTTATATGACTTAATGCCTTTCCATGATGATAAATGAACCTCATTACTCCCATTTTCTAAAACATCCATTTGTGCATTCATGTATTGAAGGGTCCATATTTTGTCTCCTGTAGCATAATTCTCATCGTTAGGTAATAGTAAATTATCTGGTAAAACGGTCATATCTCCACCGATTAAATCTCCCACAGTTCCTTCTTCAACCCTATAATCCCAAGGTAGTGTATTTGTATTGGTTTCAGCTTCTGAAGAGACTGTACCAGAACTGCTGGAAACTGGATTGGTCTCTAAGACTTTTGAATCATTATCAAATAAATTTCCAATAAAAGATAACGCTATAAAGAGAATCAATCCAAAAATAACAAATTGTAATATCCGATTCAAATTATCTCACCCCCATTGCAATAAAATGACTTGAGTTCCCTGTAATTAATCCACCTGCACGACCGAGTAATCCACAAGGTTCCCCGTTGATCATAAAAATACCTGTTAATAAATGAAATGCGCCAGTGTGCATCTCTAATTTTGGTAGATCGATTCGTTTTTGATATACTCGATCAAACAAAACGCTAGTATCGTATCCTTCTTCATCTTGTGTTTCTAGTGTGCCTTGATGATCGTAAAGACGAACGGATCCACCCTCACGTCCAAACATGGATTTTGATACATAATTCCCATCAAAAATGGGTTTGTTATACGTTGGAAGCATATATTTTTCAATACACTCATGTTCTTCTTTTGTAAAGATTTCTGAATCTAATTCATGAAGTCCCCATATGACAGCTTGTAATCCCTTAGATTGTAGAATAATGGAATGTAAGGAATTAAAAATCTCAATATTTTTAGATTCAATCGAATAGGCTAATGCTTCTCCACCATCATCAACTGCCATCCATTCTTTTGGATATAAGGCAAACATACTTCTAACGGGATTAAGCTCTTTATCTTTCACAACACCATCATCAACGGATAGTTCTAATGTATCAATGCACTTAACTTCTAATCCGCTGTGTTTAACAAGCATGTCGATTGTACCTGAATCCTCTAAATGTTCTCCATAAGCGATACAAGTAGCGTAATCTGGTTTCTCTTTTTCCCAGGCTAAACGAATCTGCTCCTTCATTGTTACATTTGGTGAGTTTAATTCGTATTGATCACAAATCCAGGGGGTAACAACTGAGGATTCGACATAACCAGTTGGTGTATCTGCATTTAGCTCAAATAATTTGATCTCACCCTGCTCAGTAATAGAATAATCAAATCGGGCATACCTGCTCAATTTCTCTGCTTCGTTAGGAAGTAATAAATCTAAAGCATCCCATAATACCTCTGGGATAGATAGAAGGGCGTATAGATCTCTTTTCCCGAACGTAAAGCGAGCAGCTTTATCAAAAATAGTCCACAAGTTTTGAGAAGCAAATTTAATCTCATCCCACATTTGTTGATCAATGGAAACAACTTGATCTATCCAATAATGGTCAAGATCTCCCCATGTAAAACCTAATTCCTCAAGTTGACTCATTCTTTCTTGACGATTTGGATGGGGTGAGCCTACTACACGGTACACTGCTTTATCCACCGAAACTTCCTCCTGATTTGCTCGAAGAGCTCATATTGCTGGATTTATTTCCAATGCTTCCTTTTGAAGTAGATGAACTTTTATTGCTGTCCCTCTTTGTTATTGTCCCCTGACTGTTGACCGTTTTTGGTCTGACAGTGGAATTGACAACAGGTTTGTTTTGAAATTTACCTGAATCATATGATTTAGGTTTGTACGATTGGTTTGTTCTAGGATCATAAACAGGTCTTGAATCATACCAACCTCTTGTTGAATAGGAACGTCCACTGTTAAAGATTAAGTGATACAATAACATATCGTCCCATCCAAAACCGTTATTAATGTATACAGGTTGGTTACTGCTTCCTGATTCTGATTGAGTTTCACCCTCGGACTGTTCTTCCTCTGGTATAAGTAAAGGAATATTCCAGTCCATGTTTGCATCAAAATATTTTGTTACATCCTCGGAGGACCACTCCACAAGCTTCGGTTCAGCACTGCTCGTTGTATCTCCTTCTGCATATACAAAAGGTGTCAAAGCTAAATTTGCGACAAGAGCAATACCTAACGTTGTTGATAATGTTTTTAAAGGTTTTCCGTTATATAATAATTTATCTGTCATCTTTTGATCTTGCTTCATGCCGTTCACCCCCCTTTAAGGTTTTTTTGAAGCGATGACTAGAATTTCAAGAACTTCCTCATCTATGTTTAAGCGCCCTTCTACCATTTCATACTCATTTTCCTTCACTGTAATGTAATTTGCATGCTCCAATGATTTAAGAAGAGGCTCGCTCCAAGATCGTTCATCTAATTTACTCAATTCTCCACTTTCTAGCTTTTCATATATAATCACACGTGTACCCAAACTTTCTTCACCTCCTTAAAATAACATACCATATTCTCATTCAATCCACACTTACTAAACACCAAAAAGTGAACTTTTTGAACATGCACTATTTTTTTAACTCTCTATTTAAAACTCATACTTATTATTACGACACAGACACAATTCGGTTTCAATGGTAAATGTTGAATTTCACTTTTCAATTTCAGTTCAGTTCTATTCTAGTATTTGTCCTCATATGATAGTGTTAGTTTTGGATTATCGGAGGGAAGTGCATGAAAATTCATCGCTTTATTTTGTGGTTTGCTTTGTGGGCAGGTTTGCTTTTGCTTGCTAGTTTCATTATTCCTGTCATTCTAGTAAATGAAAAAGAAGAGGATTCCAACATGGTGATTACACGAGATGAATTGAAGAATGGAGTCATAGAAGATGAGAATCCAATATATGTCCCGATTTATATGACAAATGAGAAGAAGATTGAAGTGATTCCACTTGAGACCTACGTAAGAGGAGTGATTGCTGCAGAAATGCCGATTGATTTTGAACTTGAAGCTTTAAAAGCACAAGCGATAGCAGCCAGAACTTATATTTTTAGAAGGATGGTAGATCAAGATTTTAGTAACGTGCCGGTTGAAGGCGCTTATGTCACAGATACAGTTTCACATCAGGTATATTTATCTGAGGATAAACTAAAACAGAGATGGACAGGAGATCTTTATGAAAAAAATATGGAGAAAATCAATCGAGCGGTTTATGAAACGAGAGGTTTAGTAGCCACTTATGAGGATCACCCAATAAACTCTACTTTTTTCTCAACTAGTAATGGTTATACAGAAAATTCAGAGGACTATTGGAATGTAGAGCTTCCGTATTTACGCAGTGTACAAAGTCCATGGGATGCAGAAATTTCACCTAAGTTTAAAAATACGTTAGTGTTTTCCTCCAAGGAGTTTTTTAACAAATTAAAAATTAATCCTACACAGCCTGCTTCCACAGGTCAATCTTTGTTTCAAATATTAGAATGGTCAGAAGGACATAGAATTAAAAAAATAGCGATAGGTGATGTGATTTTAACTGGTAGAGAAGTCAGAGAGAGATTAGGTCTTTCATCTTCACAGTTTGAAATGATAATGGTAGAGAACCAAGTGCAAATCACTTCTTATGGTTATGGACACGGGGTTGGCATGAGTCAATGGGGAGCTAATGGAATGGCTAAGGAAGGAAGCACTGCTGAAGAAATTTTATTACATTATTATCAAGGAATTGAGGTTGTGAGAGTGAATCCAACTCTCTGAGATAAAAAATCTAGTAAAGATAGGTATAAAAGTATATCATCTGGCAACAATGATTGCTGAGGTGATGTATCTATGAATGATAATAAAAAAGAGAATCAGCATGAACAAACTCCTGAAAATAAAGAAGGAGCTACAAATGTTCAAGCTGGATCATGGAAAAGGTTTTTTGGTAAGAAGTGGGTATTTCCGGCCATGTATATGGCAGCGGTTGTTTTAATTGTTAGTTTCATGGTCTATTTTCAAACCAATGATCAAACTAGTTTAACAGATCCAGAGTTAGGATTAGAAGTTTCTGAAGAAATTACCAATCCTGGATCAGAATCACAAACAGGTTTAGATGTCCCAGTTACCGTATCAGCCGAATCTATTGCATGGCCAGTAGAGAAAAGAGATGATTTAGAAATTATTCGTCATTTTTATGATGAGAATGGCGACAATGAAAGCAAACAGGCTGCGGTTGTTGAATTTGATGGGACGATGACGCCAAGTGTAGGGGTTTCTCTATCACATCCTGATGATGAAACTTTTGATGTACTAGCAGCTTTGAGTGGAAAGGTTACTAGAATTGAAAAGATTCCAGTTGCAGGAAATATAGTAGAAATCACGCATGAAGATGGTTTGAAAACGGTATATCAAAGTTTAACTGAAATACAGGTTGAAGTTGATCAAGAAGTTGAGCAAGGAGATAAAATAGCAGAAGCAGGAACAAATGAGCTTGATAAAGAGTTCGGTGTTCATCTAGATTTTGAAATTTATCAAAATAACGAAGCAGTAAATCCAGAACAATTTATCCAAAGTTAATCATTATCATTAACAATTGAAATTGAGGATTAATGAAAACCTAATTTCCATGAATTTGTAAATCCCATTTATATAAATGGGATTTTTTTTGTTTACACCCATATCCAAGTGGGCAGACTTAAATTTTATTACATTCTTGAGCTAAATATTTTTATCCAATACGTCCTGTTTTATTCAACTTTAGCCAATAAAATAATTCTGTTTTGTAAATTTAACAGCTTGTCATGCTTGTATTCAAAGAATATCTAAGTTATCCCCTCATATAATGTACCAAACTAGTTCGAGTAGGGAGGCGAGGGGAGTGCACGATTACATCAAAGAGCGAACCATTAAAATTGGTCGTTGCATTGTGGAAACTAAGAAGACGGTTCGTACGATAGCGAAAGAATTTGGAGTTTCAAAAAGTACGGTGCACAAGGATTTGACAGAAAGACTGCCCGAAATTAACCCGGAATTGGCCAACCAAGTCAAAGAAATTTTAGAGTATCACAAATCAGTTCGCCATTTAAGAGGGGGTGAAGCGACAAAGATCAAATACAAAAAAAATAAAGCAAAATCCGCCTCACCTTCGTAAAAAATTAAAAAAAATTTATTAAAAATGAGAAACATGCAGGAATTATATGGATCTATATCGAAAAAAATAAATAATAATTCAAATAATGATTGTATATGTACATGATTTTTGAAAAATATGTAATTCTATTTAATAAATTCATTATAAAAATATTTGAACTAATTCTATAGGGGGAAAAAACTATCTATGTTCAATAAAGATATCGGTATAGATCTAGGAACTGCAAATGTTCTCATTCATGTTAAGGGGCGTGGCGTTGTTTTAAATGAGCCTTCTGTTGTCGCTGTACAAAGTGAAACAAAAAGAGTGATTGAAGTGGGGGAGCCTGCCAGGAAAATGGTAGGTAGAACCCCAGGTAATATTATTGCCATCCGACCTTTAAAAGATGGTGTTATCGCAGATTTTGAAATTACAGAGGTTATGCTTAAGGGTTTCATCTCTAGAATTGGAGGAAGGAAGTGGTATAGTCATCCTCGGATTTTAATTTGTGCGCCAACCAACATTACTTCTGTTGAACAAAAAGCTATTCGAGAAGCAGCACAGCGTAGTGGAGCTAAGGATGTTTTTCTTGAGGAAGAACCAAAAGCGGCAGCTATTGGTGCTGGGATGGATATTTTTCAACCTAGTGGAAACATGGTAGTGGATATTGGAGGAGGAACAACAGACATTGCTGTTTTATCTATGGGAGATGTCGTTGCTTCTTCTTCTCTTAAGGTAGCAGGGGATAAATTGGATATTGCGATCATGAAATATGTAAAAGATAAATATAAAATTTTGATTGGGGAACGTACTGCGGAAGATGTGAAAGTGAAAATAGGTACACTAGATCCTGAACGAAGCAATGAAGAGATGGATATTCGTGGCAGGGATTTAGTAAGCGGATTGCCTTTGACGGTAACGATAACAGCTAAAGAAGTAAGAGAAGCCTTGTGGGATCCGGTTACTGCGGTTGTTCTATCTGCAAAAAATGTTTTGGAAAAAACACCACCTGAATTAGCTGCGGACATTATTGATCGAGGTATTATATTAACTGGTGGCGGAGCTATGCTTCATGGATTAGATGTATTAATGGCAGAAGAATTAAAAGTACCTGTATTAATTGCAGATGATCCAATGGGATGTGTAGTTAAAGGAACAGGAATTATGCTGGACAACCTTGACAAAATGTCAAAAAGAAAATTAGGATAGACATATGACAGGAGCTATTAGAATATGATTAAAGGATTATACACAGCAACCGCAGGTATGCTTACACAGCAAAAAAGGCATGATACGATTACAAATAACGTATCTAATATAAATACACCAGGGTTTAAAGAAGCTGTGCCGATCTCTCGTTCTTTTCCAGAGATTTATATCTCTATGATTCAAAAAGGCACATCGAACGAAGTTGGCAGCTTTCATTCAGGAGTCATGATCGAAGAAACGGTGAATGTATTTACACCTGGACAAATGATAGAAACGAACCGTGCAGAAGATTTAATGATAAGCTCAAATCTTCAACCTGTTGATGAAAATGGTAATCCATATACAGATGAGAATGGGGATTTACTAGAAATTCAGTTTGATACTTTTGGCAAAGGAATAACACCTGATGGGCAAGAAGTGTATCAGCCAGAAGTCTTTTTTACATTATGGAACGCTGATGAGGAACCAAGATACATACAGAATGTGAAGTTATTTATTAACGATCAAAAACAATTAATGACAGAAGAAGGTTTTCTTTTTTTAGGTCAGGACGAACAACCGATCACTTTATTTGATGATGATCTTTCAGTAGAGCAAATTCAAATTCAAAAAAATGGTCAACTGTTATATAATGGGGAAGAGGTAACGGATATAGTAGGACAACCCATCACTTTGCTTCTCTCTAAAGTTAACAATCCACACCATATGGCTCGTGAGGGAAATGGTGTATACTCAATAACAGATGAAAAAAAAGCTTCTGTAACCATCATAGAGGGTCTAGAAGATCAACCTATTCAAGTTTTACAAGGATTTATCGAAGGATCTAATGTGGATGCGGCACAGTCGATGGTTGATTTAACCAGTGCAATGAGAATATATGAAGCAAATCAGCAAGTGATTAAGATGTTAGATGAGACGCTTAGTAAAACTGTAAACGAAATCGGACGAGTGCAGTAACCAACTGAGGTGAAATGAATGAATAAATCCATGATTAACGCCATGGTTTCCATGCAAACTTTGCAACAAAAACTGAATATTCAATCTCATAATGTCGCGAATATAAATACAACAGGATATAAGAAATTAGAAGCCTCGTTTCAAGACCTGTTAACAACAAGAGTAAACCAAGTGGATGATTTTAGTTTAGAAGGTAGAAAGTCTTCTTTGGGTGTGCAAGAGGGAGTAGGAATTAGAATGTCTAATCCTTACCTCAAGACAGAACAAGGGCCGGTGACCAATACAAACATATCAACCGATTTGGCTATCCAAGGTGATGGTTTTTTTGAAGTTGGGACATTGGATGGTGAAGATCGGCTGTTTACTCGTAACGGTTCTTTCCAATTGGTACCTTCTTCAGATCATCTAGACGAATTATATTTAGCAACAAGTCAAGGACAGTTCGTGAAAAATAGCGAAAATGAACCCATTTCCATTCCAGTTAATCATGACATTAACATCGATGATATGGGGAATGTTTTTGCATATAATAAATCTAACCCTGGTGAAGCACCTTTAGAGTTAGGACAGTTAAAAATCGTTCGTGTTATATCTCCACAGTATTTACAGCCAGTAGGTGACAGTTTGTATACACTTAACGAAGACAGGTTGACGGATCCTAGTTTAGTTCAGGAAATTGATTTAAACGATAATAGCAACTTAACAACGAATCCTGATGATAAAATTAATATACGGATACTTCAAGGGTATTTAGAGCAATCAAATGTAAACTTATCGGAAGAAATTACAGAAATGATGGTTACACAAAGGGCATTTCAGTTAACTTCCAAAGCATATAGTAATGCTGAGACGATGATGAAGCTAGCAGTTAATTTAAGATCGTAGAGGTTGTTCAAAAACTGAACTTTTGAACTTTCATTTTAATTAAATATAACAATAGGGAGTTGAAAATCCGTTGGATGGGCGTAATCAGTCATGAAAAATGATCACGAAACATCTCTAAAACGGCTAATGCTATGGATACAAATGCAAATGCAACGAAAACAGCTAAAAAAAAGAAAAAAACTTCACCTAAACCGGCAAAAACTACATTAAAAATTTTAAGGTTTTTTCTTGTTCCTGTTTTATGTATCATTGCCCTCTATGTCGGTGTTTTAATCGGTTATGTTATACTTGGCGGTGAATCAGCCTCCGATGTTTTGGATGTCCAAACATGGAAACATTTAATTAGTTTGATTTTTGCGGATCGATAAAATAAAAAAAATTTAATAAACTCCCAGCAGGGAGTTTTCTTTTCTTCTTTTGCTCGGTATAATGAATAGGGATGGTAGGAGGGATTTAAATGAATCTACCTAATTTGATTACGTTGTTTCGTTTTACTCTCATTCCAGTCTACTTAATTTTATTTTTTAGCGATAAAATGATGATAGCCTTTATTGTTGTTGTGGCTGCCATTTTAAGTGATATTTTAGATGGTTACATTGCTCGTAAAAGAGAAATGATAACAGAGGTCGGTATCATGCTTGATCCATTGGCAGATAAACTAATGATGATTACTGTATTCATTTCTCTCTTGTATGAACAACTCATACCATGGCAAGCAGCGATAGCCATATTTTTGAGGGATATTGGAATGGTGATCGGCGGTTTTTTTTATCACTTTCAAGGAAAAAAAACCGTACCCGCAAATGTGATGGGGAAACTGACAACGATTTTATACTACTCCGCCATTTTTTTTATCATACTCAACTTAAAATTTTCCGTATCTTTTCTCTGGATCGTCATCATTTTTTCGTTTATAACTTCGATTATTTACATATTTCAGTTTAAGTCACTAAATCAGAATATACCCAAGAAAGTGAATTAAAGCTTTAAAAGATAAAGAGCATATTTACAATCGCATTTGGCTGCGCTTTATAAATATGCTCAAATTATATCAACCTTCACTACTGCAGATCATGAAGGGGATCATATCTAGTTTCACATTTCTAAGCACTTTTTATACATGGATTAGACTTAATAATGGAGGGCAATATTAATATGTTAGATATCAATCAAATTCAACAAATTATTCCACACCGTTATCCATTTTTATTAGTGGATCGTATTTTAGAGGTGCAAGAAGGTAAAAAAGCGATAGGAATTAAAAATGTCACCATGAACGAACCTTTCTTTGAAGGACATTTTCCTGATTATCCAGTTATGCCAGGTGTATTAATTACTGAAGCGTTAGCTCAAGTAGGTGCCGTAGCTATTTTAAAAATGGAAGAAAACCAAGGGAAAATCGGCTTTTTAGCAGGATTAGATAAATTTCGTTTTCGTGGACAAGTTACACCAGGGGATACACTGCGACTTGAAGTAGAAATTATACGTGCTAAAGGCAGCATTGGTAAAGGGAAAGCAATCGCTTCCGTAGATGGAAAAACCGTTGCTGAAGGCGAGATTATGTTTGCGATCTCAAATCCTGAACCAGCAGGTGAAGGGGACAGCAAATGAGTTCAGATCAAGGGTTAGAAATAAAAGCAATTGAAAATTATAAATCGTGGTTACAGGATCCAATGATTACAGAAGAGACTAAACAGGAATTACGCAGTATTGAAAATGATGCTAAGGAAATTGAAGATCGTTTTTATAAGGATTTAGAATTTGGTACAGGTGGATTAAGAGGTGTCATTGGAGCAGGAACCAATCGAATCAATATTTATACCGTGGGTAAAGCTACACAAGGACTGGCTCAATTTATATTGGAATCACAATCACAAAATGCAACTCATGAAAAATCTGCGGTGATCGCTTATGATTCTAGACACCAATCTCCAGAATTTGCTTTGGAGGCAGCACTTGTATTAGCAGGCAACGGCATTAAAGCGTATTTGTATGAGTCTTTACGTACAACGCCAGAGTTGTCCTTTGCCGTACGTGAATTAAAGGCAACCGCAGGAATTGTGATTACAGCAAGTCACAATCCTCCAGAATATAACGGATATAAAGCGTATGGATCAGATGGTGGACAGCTTATACCAGGTGATGCGAAAAAAGTAATACATTACATCCGTCAAATTGATTCCCTTGATCAGGTGAAAAAGAGTTCAAAGGATGAAGCAGAAAAGGCTCAATTGTTAATTTCTATTGGAAAAGAAATGGATAAGAAATTTATTCAAGCCATTACTTCTGTGAGTTTAAATACAAATACGATTAAACAAATGTCTGAACCACTAAAGGTGGTTTTTACGCCATTACATGGTACGGGTAATATTCCAGTAAGAGAATCATTAAAACAAATTGGTATTACTGAAGTACACGTTGTGAAAGAGCAGGAACTGCCCGATCCAAACTTTACGACCGTAAAATCACCAAATCCAGAGGAAAAGGATGCATTTGCATTAGCGATCCAAAAAGCAGATGAGATACAAGCGGACATTATCGTGGGAACCGACCCAGATTGTGATCGTATGGGAGCGGTTGTGAAAAACAAACAAGGTTCATATGAAGTGCTGACGGGAAATCAAGCAGGTGCACTTATTTTAAATTATCTATTAAGTAATTTAAAAGAGCAAGGTGAGCTCCCAGATAATGGAGTTATGATCAAAACGATTGTTACGAGTGAATTAGGGGAAAAAATTGCAAGCTACTACGGATTAAAAACATTAAATACATTAACAGGTTTTAAATATATTGGTGAGAAAATGACCCAGTTTGAAAAAACGGGTGAAGCAACTTATGTATTTGGATATGAGGAAAGTTATGGTTATTTAGCAGGCACACATGCACGTGATAAAGATGCTGTCGTTGCGTCCATGTTAATTTGTGAAGCAGCTGCTTATTATAAATCACAAGGTAAAACATTATACGATGTTCTATTTGAAATCTATGAACAATTCGGTACATTTTTAGAGGTATTACATTCCAGAACGTTAAAAGGCAAAGCTGGGATGGAGCAAATTCAAACAATTATGAACGATTGGAGAACAAATCCACCGCAACAATTGATGAATACCTCCGTTACTGAAGTTTTAGATTATGAAAAAGGGATAAACGAGTTACCAAAAGAAAATGTATTGAAATATAAATTAGCAGATGGATCATGGTTTTGTTTAAGACCATCTGGAACAGAGCCCAAAATAAAAGTGTATATCGCAGTAAACAGACAGTCAAAAGAAGAAGCGCAGATCGTTTTAGACCAGTTGTCAGAAGTCATCATGAATAAAGTAGACGGAAATAAGGGTTAGACAGGGAGATGAACTCATTGCTAAAAACACTTACAAATATGAACCCTTTCATGAACAAAGTTCTTTGGATTCTTGTGGTGATCGGTATGATTGCCGCAGTTCCATTGGGAATGATTCGTTATACAGCAGAAAATACGTCCAATCAAGTTGAAATTGTTTTAGATTACAAAGACATATTACATATAGCAGAATACGAACCTAACCCTCAAAGTTTTATTGAAGAGCAATTAACACAGATCAAAGAAGCGGGTATAACATCCCTCGCAGTATTTGAAAGTAACTTAGAAGACTTAGAGTCGAACGGGCGAGTGGAGTTGTTTTCCTCTTATGAAGCATCATTAATTGAAGGGGTTCAACCAGACCCGAATGAAAACTTCACCTATGTTTTGTTTCCTGATATAGTCACAGACATTAAAATACGTCCAATAATTGAACAAGCTTTTAGACAGTTGGATATTAACGTGCTTGATTGGAACCTTCTTGATCAAACAGGTATGGTGATTGAATCTCCAAAAGCAACTGCCATCATTGAACCGATGGATCCAGATCCGATGATCATGGACGAATTAATCAAAGCTGGATTTCAAATTGTTGTACGTATTTCAGATAATCGACCATATGATCCTGTACATATGGAAAAATTGATGGATCAGTTTAGCAAACAGGGCGTGTTCAGAATTATTTTTACAGGTGATGCGGTTACTGGTTATGAGGAAGAATTAAACCAAGGTTCATTAACACATATGTCTGAACTTATGAACAAGCACTATATAGGATTTGCAATAAACGAGTTTTCTGCCAAAGAAAAAGGCTTGAATCAATTAGCTTATTTAACAGATTATAATGTGGTACGTCTTCATTCTATATTAGATGCAGAATCCGTGTTCTCTCCTACTAAATTATCTGATCGGCTTGTATTAGCCGTTACGGATCGAAATATTCGAATGATTTATTTAAATGTGAATATACAAAAAGACGAGATGAAAGCGGAAGTTGTCAATTCACTTGGCAATATTTATGAGAGTTTAACAGGACCTGACGGAGCTATCGAACGTATTCAGAACGAAGGTTTTCAAATTGGCATCGCTGGACCGTTTGAATATGGAAATGCAGACTGGCAAAAATTCGCAAAGCTTATCTTGTGGGTTGGAGCGGTTGCACTCATCGCAATAACGATATCAAGGTTTGTACCTATCTTGCTTACACCGATTTTTGTATTGGGTATGATAGGTTCTGCTGGACTATTTGTTTTAAACTCATCCCTTTTATTACAGGCAGCAGCGTTAGGTGCAGCAATTTCAGCACCAACTTTAGGTATTATTACAGTCATACAACAATTAAGAAAAGAATCTTTGCAGGTCGTTTCACCCATTAAATCAACTATTCTTTTATTTATTTCGGCAACAGGAATTTCACTTATCGGAGCTTTTTATGTTGTCGGACTACTGAATGCTGCTACTTATATGCTCGTTTTAGAACAGTTTAGAGGAGTAAGCGTGCTTCACCTTGCACCTATCTTTTTGGCTTTTGTATATTATGTGTTTTATGGAAAAGAAGGTGGTTTACGAAATGTTTTAAAGCAAGTTAAGAAGTTATTTATGATGGATTTAAAAGTAGGTTATGTGATTATAGCAGTATTCCTTTTGGGAACTGCATTTTATTACTTAACTAGAACAGGAAATAGTGGACAAGTTTCCTCCATTGAATTAGTTTTTAGATATTTTCTAGAAAATGTACTTGGAGTAAGACCTCGATTAAAGGAATTTGGCTTAGGTCATCCAATGTTATTACTGGGTTTATATTTTGCTTTAAAATACCGAAAAGGGCTATTTCTACTCATTATTGGAGTCATTGGACAGTTATCGATCGTGGATACTTTTGCTCATTTACATACACCTATGCTGATTTCAAGTATTCGTGTTTTATATGGTTTAATATTTGGCGTAATGATCGGTTTAATATTGATTATAATTTGGGAAATGCTAGTAAGGGGTTGGAAAAAGTGGAGTCCTCTGTTAGACGATTAGTCATCTCAGGATATTATGGATTTAATAATAGCGGGGACGAAGCGGTATTATGTTCCATTTTAGCAGCATTAAGAAACCAAACAGCTCAAACTAATGTTCAAATTGAACCGATTGTATTATCTGCTAATCCAGTTCAGACAACACAAATGTACGGTGTACAAGCTGTGCATCGCATGAAACTGAAAGAAGTATATGCCGCAATTCGAAAAAGTGACGGACTGATTAGTGGTGGAGGAAGTTTGCTTCAAGATGTTACAAGTAACAAAACGATTCCTTATTATCTGGGCATTCTCAAACTAGCGCAATGGTTAGGAAAACCAACTTTTATTTATGCTCAAGGCATCGGTCCAATCCAAAAGCCAATATTTCATAAAAGGGTGAACAAAGTTTTTGAGCGTTGTCATTATATTTCTGTTCGCGATACTGCGTCCTATGCACTTTTAAAGGAGATGGGCTTGAATGATTCACAAATAGATCAAGTTCCAGATCCAGTCATGGGCATGTCAGTTCCATTACAACAAGAAAATAATAAGGTTTTTTCTAGTGATAATCAGCCAAAAGTGATCGGTGTTTCTGTCCGTTTTTGGAATAAGGAACGATCAGAATTAAATAAAATTGCAAAGGCAATTAAGTTACTTCGTGAAAAAGAAAATGTAATCATCAAAATGCTTCCATTTCATATGCCACATGATCTGGAAGCCTCTCTCTATATCCTTCATCAAATGGGGTTATCTGAAAAAGAATTACCTGAAGATATTCAAATTCTCTCTGGAGATAATCCAACTGAGATGTTCAAAGAGGTAAGTACATGTGATGTGTTAATCGGAATGAGATTACATTCATTGATTTATGCAGCGAATAATTACGTTCCGTTGGTTGGTATTTCTTATGATCCAAAGATTGATCTATTTTTAGAGCAGATACAAATGACACCTGTGGGTAGTACAGAGCAGCTAGATGAAAATCAAATCGTTGAAAATGTACAAAAGCTTATGTTAGAATATGAAGGTTGGTTATTAGCAAAAAAACCTCTAATTAACAATTTAAAGGAAATGTCCCAAAAACCAGCGCAACATATTGGCAATTTCTACGTATATAAAGATGGTGAGTGAAATGGATAAAACTCAAACAAAATTTCCAACTGTAACCATGTATGGGATTGACGTTTCCAAGATGAACATGAAAGAAACTGTTCAGCATCTAACAGAAGCCATACAACATAAAAAAACACATCAAGTCATAACTGCGAATCCAATCATGTTCATGGCAGCTTTAAATGATGCAACATTTGCAAAAGCAATGCAAAGTGCAGAATTGGTAGTACCTGATGGCACAGGGCTAGTATGGGCAGCAGATTATATTGGTCAGCCAGTTAAGGAAAGAGTACCAGGGTTTGACTTAATGTTTGAATTGCTAAAAGTTGCAAATGAAAAACAATGGAAAGTGTATATGTTAGGAACAACGGCTGAAGTAATTCAAGGAAGTTCAGCGAAGTTGAAAATGCAATTTCCTAATGTACAATTCGTAGGTGCTCGTGACGGGTATTTTTCGGAAAACGAAGATATGCAAGTGATTGAAGACATTCTTAAGCTTTCACCGGATCTCTTGTTTGTTGCTAGATCTGTTGACACGCAGGAGCCGTGGATATATAAATATAAACATAAACTAGATATTCCTGTTATGATGGGTGTAGGTGGATCTTTTGATATTATTGCTGGCAAGCTTAAACGTGCGCCAAAATGGATGCAGAAGCTTAGGTTAGAATGGTTTTATCGATTGTTGCAACAGCCTTCCCGTTATAAAAGGATGCTAGATTTACCTAAATTTGTTTTTAGAGTGAAAAAAGATAAACATATCATAACAGAAAAAAGATAGACTCTCTTATAGAGGTTGTTCAAAAAGTCCAATTTTGAACTTTTTGAACACAACTTATATGGATAAGGGAGAGAGGAGGAAATACCAACCTATGGTTTACATTTTTGCAACAGCATTAGTCATTGCCATCGTACTATCCTTTGTAATGACACCCTTTGTTAGGAAATTTGCAATTTTGGTTGGAGCGGTAGATCAACCGAATCAACGAAAGGTACATACATCCTTAATGCCACGTTTAGGTGGATTGGCTATATATAGTGCTTTTGTGATGACCTTAGCAATCATGTTGCCTATTTTAGTGAAAATGGGTGTAAATGTGCAGTTTAATGCTGTTTTTGCGATTTTAATTGGCGGATCGATTATCGTTTTAGTTGGAGCCTTTGATGACAAGATAGAAATATCTCCAAAGGTAAAGCTATTAGGACAAATCATTGCAGCGTGTATCGTTGTTTTTGTTTTTGATTTAAAAGTATCTTTTCTTACATTGCCTTTTGGGGAAGCGTATAACATTAACGGCTGGCTCAGTACCTTTATCACATTATTTTGGATCGTCGGTGTGACAAATGCGATTAATTTAATTGATGGTTTAGATGGATTAGCCGCAGGTGTTTCAGCGATTGCAACAGCTACATTATTAGTGTTAGCGATCATGATGGGGAACGTAACAGTTATCATCTTAAGCTGTTTATTACTTGGAAGTATTTTAGGATTTTTATATTTTAACTTTCATCCCGCAAAAATCTTTATGGGGGATTCAGGTTCGTTGTTTTTAGGGTTTGCTTTAGCTACTTTATCCATCTTAGGTTTTAAGCAAGCAGCAATTGTATCCTTTATTGTTCCATTAATAATTTTAGGTGTACCATTATCTGATACCTTTTTCGCGATCGTAAGAAGAATCGTGAAAAAAGCACCCATCTCTATGGCTGATAAAAGTCACTTACACCACTGCTTGTTGCAAGTTGGTTTAACACATCGTCAAACTGTACTTGCCATCTATGGTATTGCGATTACATTTGGTTTTAGTGCAATCATTTTATCACAAGCAAGTTTATGGATTCTTATATTGACCGCAGTTGTGTCCATTTTGTTGATTATGGCTGCTCAGAAATTAGGACTCATTCAAAAAAGAGAAAAAACAGTGTTTCGTTCTGTTGTTAATATGACCACTCAACTCCTAGGATTAAAATCTTAGAGAGGAAGTTTTAAAAGTACCCCATTTTGTCAGCACAGGAAGTGCTGATCCTACGTTGGTCACATGGATGTGACTGGTTTTAAGTAGGGATCACGAAGCAATTTCTGAGGGTTTAATCGACATCGAATCTTGTGCTCACCTTTGAAGTCCGGTACTCATGTAGCAATCTACACTTGCTATACCCCAAAAAGTGATGAGTTGCTCTGAAGCGTAATCCTATTACTTTTCGGGGATCCCGAAAAACAGTGGTTCTAAAGGGTTGACATAACCTTCTCGGTGCTAAAGAGGGAACTTTTTAAACAATTATTGTAATTGGAAGTTTATCAGTACAGAATGTGATTAATTTACAATTAAATTATCATAGAAATTTAATTAAAGGGTATAGGTTTTGGCTTTTACCAAGCCATCATCTCTACCTTTTTTTAATATGATCATTCTTCCACCATCTTAAGATGATTCTAGTTTAATTTTACTGTGTTCACTAAATTTTTTTACCATTTTACCGATATACATAGTATAAATGTGTTTTGTCACATGTAAATTGTACGAGCTACTTAAAAGGAGAGAGAAACCAGATGAAATCAATTAAACGTTCGTTAAGTATTATCATGATTTTTGCCATGTTAATTGCTTTGCTTCCACCGCTTGGAAGTACATCATATGCAGCAGTTAATTTGGAGATTCAAGGGTACCCAACATCAGATGAAAGGCCATCCAACCCTTATTCAACGATACAAGAGTTGATAGAACTTAGAGTAGGTTATACACAAATAGATGACTCGGATTTATCTGATTTATATTATGTCATAGAAGAAGTGAATACAGGTGTTTCTAATGAAGTGAAGAACAATCCTCCTGAAGTAGATGGTGTGGGATTTGTTAAATTTAGCGATATTCAATTATACGAGGGTTTAAATAAGATCACAGTTAAACTGGATTCAGGAACAAACCCACAATCATTACCTGCATGGATAAATTACACAGAGATAACGACCGTAAACGAGTTGACGATAGATGAAAGACAATTCATAAACGGTATGATAGTACCACTAGAGAATCGAGCTTCTAATGATAATACGATTTTTATTGAAGGGATTGCACCAAACGCTACTTCACTATTCGGTTATACGACGTTAGATCCTTTAGGTGTATATGCTAGCTTTTTCCGTTCAGGAACAGGTCAATTTTCATTTTCTGCGGGAGAAGATGAGAGTGAGGATTTACATTTAAGACCTGGTGACAATGAATTAAAAATACTTGCTTCAAGTGCAGATACAACATATAACACAAAAAGAACATTTGTTTTTAATAATGGAGATAACTTCGTATATAACACTGAGGTATCTGCAGCATCAAATCTAAACGCTCCTACAGAATCCATGTTATTCAAGCAACCGACCTTTAGCGCAAGTACCAGTGCAGATACATATACAATTAATTTTTCAACAGATATAAAAATAAATAGAAATGATTCTAGTCCAACACATGATAAATTAAACATTGAAATTGATGGTACTGATGAAACACATGAAGTGGCTTTAAGCATTGATGAAAGTCTTCTAACATATAGTTACTCTATTGATGGCGGTGCTGCTGTCCCAATTTCAGATGATGATATTGAAATTGAAGATGAATATTACCTAATTAAAAACATAGAAATTAACGGTATATTCCTTGATCACGGTGAAAATGAACAAACATTAACAGCAACATTTCTTCCGAGTCAGACTGGATATTCACAAAATGTCTTGGACTTCATTTTTTATTTTATAAACGAGGAACAGCCTTTTGTAAAAGAAGTATATGAAACAATTTCATCTACTAAGTTATTTAGCGGAATAGAAATCACTGTTTTAACGGAATCTCTTTTATTGGATGTTGTTACTGAAAAAGAAGCAAGTGGTGTGAAGGTATATAGTGTAGATTCTTTTGGCCATGAAATATTATTAACTAGTTCTTCTACAGAATCTCAAAATACTGAGCAAGGTAATCCACCTGTAACCATTAGATATACTGTAACCTTAGACAAGGAAGATTTGCCTGAAGGTAGAAGCACTTTAAAATTTGTCCCATATCAGGAAGATGATCAGGGAGTTCAAACTGACTTTGAAGTGGGTTCTAAGGAGTTTGAAATTAATTATAATCCATCTCCTTACGTTTACTTAACTAATATTTCTAAAGCACAGGATTTTAGTTCAATTAATGAGCCAAGTGGTATTGACTCAGATGGTGATAGTTTTACAGGACCAATATTTCAAATCAAACCAGTGAATATTCCAGAAAGTCAGTGGGGAGATATTAGAATTATATTTAACGATCATGTGGATAAAATAAGGGAAATTGATGAACACGATGTTAGTGGTAACTTTGAAGAATTTCGCTTTTATTTTGGATCAGCGGATAAAACAAATGATGATGCAGATATAAGCGATAATTTACGTGAGGATTGGCAATTGCAAAATGGACTAAATGAACTTCTCATAGAGGTATATCCAGAAGGCACTTTGAATGACACCGATCCAGATGTTGATCCAGGTACCGACCCAGGTTTAACCGAACCAATTACTACATTTAAATATGAAATGTTTTATTATACTTCTGAATTGCCTGAGGTTCTATTATTAGAAGTGGATGAAGATTTCTTAGATGATTATAACTATGTTCAAGAAAGCAACTATCGTTATTATACACAAGAAACAAAGCTTCAATTTAAAAGTTCAGTTGCAAGTGCTAATGAAGTTGAGTTTAGATTTAGTGGTATAAACGAAGATGGAGATTATGAGCAGCATAGAGAGTTATATTTATGGGATGATAATAATTTTGTGAGAATGTCCGAAAGTGCTTATGAGGCAAAATACGGTACGGAGCAAGAAGTAGGGTATAAATATGTGGACTTGATCGATGAGGATGGCATTAGCGAAGATTCTATTCCTCCTGGCTCTACAAGTGGTTGGGCTACGTTCACCTCTGAAATACTTGATCTTGAAGGAACGGGAACTTTCGCTGTAGAAGTAATTTCAAGAAACGGTAATGGATTAATAAATACAAGAACGATTGAAATTGGAAGAGACCCTGCTACCTTTGTGGTTCATTATCCAACTATTGATCCTGTAACCAAAACTGGTTTTGTAAATGGGAATTATACAAGAATTTATGTAGAAGCTGAAAATGCAGATAAAATTATCTATGATAAGAAAAAAGAAGTGACAAAAACAGAAGTTATTGAGTTAGATGGGGAAGATTATGATTTATTCGTATTTGAAATTAATGATTTGAAAAATGGAGATAATAAAATCAAGTTTACTGTCGTTAGAGGTACACAGGAAGATGAAGCAGAAATTATGTTAATAAATGCAGATACACCTGTGCCTGGGGCAGAGCACAAAGAAAGTATCTCTAAACGAAAAATTGACGCATTTGATAAATCAGTTGAGTTGTCTTTTTCTAAAGGGACCATTTTACTTCAAAATGAAGCAACGGGAGTACAAGCTCTATCTCCAACCAGAGATATCCTATTAGCTATTGCAGATCCAGATGATGGTAGGGTAAATAAAGTATTACATCCATTTTTCGGAGAGAATTCCAAATTTAATAATGTGAGTGACAACTTTGTTAGAATATTTGAAGATCCTGCAGAAAGATTTAGAACTATTAGCGACTTATACTGGATTGATGGAGGTATGGTTTCTTCAATAGAAGATCAGCAAGAAATATTATACGGTAGCGGTATTTATCCATATGAGGATGGACAAGAATTTTATGATCGAGATGTTTCAGAAATTGATGAGCAATATATTCCATCAAATCCGGGTGAATTAACATTAAAGTATGATCCAAATGTAGTACAGTCTGCATGGAGATATGTGACAGTATTCCATTATGGTTATAATGTTGATTATTTAGATAACGAGTCATACGAGTGGATTAATCTTGGAGGTGTTGTTGATCAAAAGAAAAACACGATCACAGTACCATTTACTGAATTTGGGTATTATGTTGTTATGTACATGAACGAATCTTTTGATGATGTCATCGGACATCCTTGGGCCAAAAATGATTTAGATACTCTATATTCAAAAGGAATTATGAACAATAGAGCTTCAAGTACCCAACTTTTTGAACCTGATGAACCGATCAGTAGAGGAGAGTTCACTTCTTTAATTGTAAAAGCATTTGATCTTCCTTTAAATTATGAAGGTGACCGAACGTTTGCAGATGTTAATAATAGAACCTCATCTTCAGATGGGTTATATGAATATAAGTATATTGAAACTGCAGCAAGAGCCGGAATTGTAAGAGGTAAAATAGATGATCAATTTTTACCTGATTTAAATCTGACTCGTGAAGATGCAGCAACAATTATCGCAAGAGCAGCTAACTTAAGGTTAGATACAAATGAGATTAAAGTAAATAATGCTTTGAATAAAGTATTTATTGATGCTGAGGATATTAACAACTATGCTAGAGCTTCTGTATTGGGTGTTTACAAAGAAGAAATTATCCAAGGTAAGCAAGTCATATCTGATTCAAATGCAAAAGAAACCTATTACTTTGATCCACAAGCAAACATGACTCGTGCTGAAGCTGCAGCCATTGTTATGCGCATCTTATTAAACGAAAAGAAAATACCGAACTTATAAAGACATTACCATATATATTGTTCCAATAAGCAAAGCACTTATTCATGGTGCTTTGTTTTTTTGCACTTTAAGTTATAAATATTTAAGTGAAAATTATAAGTAACTTTATTCCTTGGTAAAGTTTTTCTTTATTTTATTCACTTTTTGGTTAATTTACTGGAAAATCTTTATCAATGACTTCGTGAATAATTTAAGATATACTGATTTCTGTAGCCGATTGATAGATGGCAATACACTAGACTTGATAGATTGTATAGCACACTACAATATATCAATGTGTATTCGTATCAATCATTTTTCTACTTACTCAATTTTTTAGCTCACACTCTGGAAAGGGGGTGCATCTTGAATGAGGATAACGAGCTCACATGATTTAATGTCACATGACAGTAAATTAAATAACCAAACAAAAAAACAACATCCAGGAGGAGACATAAAGGTTATGAAAAAGAGTTTATCATTATTAGTTGCAATCGCTATGGTGTTCTCAATGTTCGCATCTGTGGCATCAGCGGAAGAAATGACAACTGAACAAAAGTTTGACGAATTAAAAGAAATAGGTATTTTTGATGGATATTTAGATGGTTTGCCTCACCTTGAAGACAACATGACTCGTGAGCAAGCTGCAAAAATTATTGCTTTAGTATTTGGACTTGACATTGATAAATCAGCAGAGTCTACATTTTCTGATGTAACTTCTGATCGCTGGTCAACTGAATATATCGAAGCATCTGTAAAAGTTGGAATTATCGAAGGAATGGGCGATGGTACTTTTGCTCCTAAAGCAAATGTAACGATCGAAGAATTCGCTAAAATGTTAGCTGTAGGTTATGCTAACCTTACAAGTGTTGAACTTGACGAAGAAGCAACTGTAGATAACGAAAACATTAGTGAATGGGCACAACATTATATTGCAGCTGCATTAGATTTAGGTTTAATCGCTGAATATGAAGATTACACAATTGACGCAGATCGTACTTTCTTAGTAGATTCTGCTTACACAACTTATGCTAATGTTGTTGAATTCAATAGTGTATTAAATGTAGTATCTGTTACAGCAGATAACTTACGTGAAATGACAATTGAATATAATATTGCATTAGACGAAGAAACAGCTGAAGATACAAGTAACTATGATCTTTCAGATTCTGCTGATGTTTCAAAAGCAGTATTACAAGAAGATGGTAAAACAGTAGTATTAACAGTCGGAGATGTTGAAAACCAAACAACTTATACACTTGAAATTGACGGTGTAATGAGTGCTAGTGGTAAAACATTAGTAGATTACTCTACTGATATCAAAGTATTTGATGCAGATTTACCAGTAGTTGAAGGAATTGAATTTACAGGTCCTAAATCTTTCGTAGTAACATTCAACGAACCAGTTGAATCAGCTGCAAAAGGAAATGTAACTGTAAAAGAAGGTTCTAGAAGCTTAGCTGTTAAAAATGCAGTTATTGATACTAATAACGAAAGAGAAGTAAACGTAGAACTTCATTCTACTTTAGATGATGCAACTGATTATGAAATCACAATCTCTAATGTAAAAGACTTCGCAGGTTATGTTAATGTGAGTTACAAAGAAGTTTTCACTTATGAAGAAAATACAACAGCACCAACAGCTACAATCGTTGATGCTGACCAACAAGTAATTGAAGTTAAGTTTGATAAGCCAGTTAGTGGTTTAACAGTGGATCATTTCTTCCATACGTATACTTCTTGGGAAGCTGCGGGAATCTTTACTGATTCAGCATTAACAGAAGACGCTACAGGTGAAAAAGTAACAACTGTATTTGTACAGTTTGATGAAGATCACGCTTTACCATCTGGTGACGTTGAGTTTACGATCCTAGGTAAACATGGTGATGATGAAATCACTGATAACTGGGGTAACGTATTTGAAGAAACAACTTATGTATTAAATGTTGTTGCAGATCGCGAAGCTCCAACTGTAACAGATGTAGAAGTTGTATCAGGTACTGAAATTAAAGTAACTTTTAGTGAAGCAATCGCTAACTTAGAAGATGGAACTTATACTTTATTAGATGAAGATGGCGAAGAGTTAGATGTTAACATCACTGTAAATCCTGCAACTGATAAAGAATCTGTATCATTAACAGTTGTTGATAGCTTAGAAGGTGAAACAGTAACTTTAGAAATTTCTGATCTTGTAGACAACACTTTATACGAGAACGAAATGGAAAAATACTCTCAAGAATTAACATTTGATGATTCAACATTCTCTGGAATCAATCGTGTTGAATTAGTTGACAATAACTTACTTTATGTTATTTATAACGAAGAAGTAACAGATTCTGCAATTGATGCTGATAACTATCGTTACCAAAATGATGGTGGTGAAATCAAGAAATTCAAAGGTGAATTTGATTTCTTCTACAATGAAAAAACAGTTAGAATCGAACTTCATGAAGATGATAATGTTGAGATTGGTTCAAATGTTCTAGTTTCTAAAATAGAAGATGTAAATGGAAACAGCCTTGATGAGTTCCAAGCTTCAAAAGCTGTAACTGGACAACAAGGTGCTAATGCAACAGAAGTTAAAGCGATTAGTAAAAGTGAAATTACTGTTCAATTTGACCAAGATCTTACAGAAGTAGCTCATGAAGATTTCATACTAGGTGAAACTGGTACTTTTGATGGTGTTGAAGTTGATTATAACGAAGAAGGTACTTTAATCACTTTAACTCTTGATGAAGCAAGTCAATTAACAGTAACTAACCCATCAACTACACTTAGCCTTAAAGAAACTGGATCTACAGTGAATGCTTTTGGTAAATATCCTGAAGTATTTAGTGAAAATATTCAGGATGGAATTGCTCCTGAATTAGTTGAAGATGCAGTAACAGTAGATGATAAAAATACAATTGTAATCCAATTTACTGAAGACATGGACACTAATGAATTGTATAAAGGATTCTTCGAAGTAAATGGCGAGACTCCATCTCAAGTAAGTATAAATGGTGAATTAATCACATTAATAGTTGCTGAGGATCTTGTAGAAGGTGAAGAATTAGAAATCACAATTAAAGAGAATAAACTAGCAGATATATCTGATAACTTCTTTGCAGGTGATGATTTAACTGTAGATGCAATTGATTTATTAGACAATAACCCACAATAAGTATTTATTCACATGAAAGTCCCATGTTTAACATGGGGCTTTTTTTGTTAACAAAAGAAATTATAAATTTTTTAAAATCAATATTTTTAAGAAAATCGATTTTAAAGATCTCTTATCATGGACAAATTTATTAAAAAATTATTTATTTTTTATTTAGTATCGCAACTTTTTCGAAACTTATGCGTTTAACTACTTGTATATTGTTTTATTACATAGATTTGAAAAGAATAATTCTCCAAAAAATAACTTTACGACAAGGCACCACCCATGTATAATATTTAGAGTGGTTAAACTTGTCTAGTAATTATTTACTAGTTTCTGTAACTTTTTGTTACAGACATTAAATATAAGACAATTTATAGCTCAACTCTAGGAAGGGGGTGAATCGACATGAGAGAAAAGAGCTCAAATGATTCAATAACTCAATCTAGTAAAACTAAACAAACAAACGTATTCCGAGGAGGAGAAACAAAGGTTATGAAAAAGAGTTTATCTATATTATTAGCGTTAGCTATGGTTTTCTCAATGTTCGCTTCTGTAGCAGCTGCTGAAGAAACTGAAATGACGGCTGAAGAGAAGTTTGATGCATTGAAAGAAAAAGGTATTTTTAATGGGTATGATGATGGTCTTCCACATTTAGAAGACAATATGACTCGTGAACAAGCAGCAAAAATTATTGCACTTGTTTTTGAACTAGACTTAGACACTCCAGAAGCTGCAACATTTTCTGATGTAGCTGCTGATCGTTGGTCTTACGAGTATGTAGAAGCAGCTGCTGCGGCAGAAATTATCAATGGTGTTTCTGAAGGAGTATTTGCTCCAACAGATAACGTAACTGTTGAACAATTTGCTAAAATGATCGCAGTTGGTTATGCAACTACAACTGAAATGGAAATCGATATGGATGCTACTACAGATAGTGAAAATGTAAGTGCTTGGGCTCAAGCATATGTAGCATTTGCACTTGAAGCAGGTTTAATAGCTGAGCAAGACGATTACACTGTTGATGCAATTCGTACGGTTTTAGTTGAAGGTGCTTATGTTGCTAATGCGAAAGTAGAAGAATTAGCTGAAGCAGCTAAGGAATTAAAAGTTGAGTCTATTACTGCTGACAGTCTTGTACAGGTAGTAATTGAATTCAATGCAGCTCTTGACGCAGAATCTGCAGAAGAAGAAGGAAATTATGATCTATCAGATTCTATCGATGTTGATGGTGCTGAATTACAAGAAGATGGTAAAACAGTTGTTTTAACTGTTGAAGAATTAGATAATCAAGATGAATATAAAATTGAAATTGATGGTGTAACAAGTGCGGGTGGAAACACATTAGAAGAATTCGAAGGATTATTCACTGCATTTGATGCTGATCTTCCAACTGTAGAGGGTCTTCAATTTACTGGACCGAAAAGTTTTACAGTGACTTTTAGTGAACCAATGGACCCTGAAGTAAATGGTGAAGTTGAGGTTAAAAAAGGGTCTAAGAAATTATCTGTAGATAAAAATGATACAAAAATTAGTGGTAATGAAGTATTTGTTGAACTTAACTCCTCTTTCAAAGATGGAGAAGAGTATTCAATTGCAATTAGTAAATATGAAGATTTTGCTGAATATGGAAACGTAAGTTATAAAGAGAACTTTGATTATGAAGATTCTAAAGAGGTTCCAACAGCTTCAATTGAAGATGTTACTCAAACAGTTGTAGAAGTTAAGTTTGATAAACCAGTATCTGGTGTGAATAAAGATGACTTTAATCATACATATACTGGATGGAAAGCTCTTTACATCACTGAAACTAAGGGAGAAGTCCCAGCTGATGTAGAAGCTTCACTGGATAATGTAACTACGTTATTTGTAGTATTTGATGACGGTGAAGATGATGGCTTCGATGGTGATCATGCGTTACCTTCAGGTACAGTTGAATTTACAATTGCTTCTGGGGAGATCGAAGACAACTGGGGTAATGAATTTGAGAAAACTACTTATGAACTTGAAGTAGCAGCAGATCGTGATGCTCCAACCGTAACAGGTGTGGAAGTTGAATCTGGTACATCAGTTGAAATTACATTTAACGAAAGTGTTAAAGTTGATTCAGATAACTATAAGTTTTTAGATAGTGATGGAGAAGAAGTTAATATTGACATTACTGCAGAAGGTTCAGATGATAACAAGACGGTAACGTTAACATTTGAAGACGATAATCAAGAAGGTGAAACTCTTACTTTAGTGATTTCTGACGTAGTAGACGATACTTTATATGAAAATGAAATGGAAGAGTATTCTGAAGAGTTGGTATTTGATGACTTAACATTTGATTTAGTAGACCGTGTTGAGTTCAAAGATGCAGAAGATGAAGATGTTTTTAATGAAGGTGACGATCTACTGTATATCATCTTTAATGAAGCTGTAAGTGATTCTGCTATTGATTCAGATAACTATCGTTTATATAACGGTACTACCTTAGCAAAACTTGAAGGTGAATTCGAATTCTTTGAAGAAGATCACATTATTCAAGTTGAGTTAACAAGTGATGATTTTGATAAATTAAACGGTGCTTATAATGAACTTGTACTATCTAATATTGAAGATGTAAATGGAAACGGCATGGACGATTTCCAAGTTGATGCTACTATAGTTGCTTTCGATAGTGAAGATACTCAAGCTGTAGCTGAAGTATCAGTAACTGGAAGTAATGAAGTTACTATCGAATTTGATCAAAGATTAGAAAACATTAATGAAACTGGGTTTTCTGTAACAGTATCTGGTAGTGCAGATGTTGTTATTGATGGAATTGAAGAAGACCTTAACGATGATGGGAACACAGTATTGAAACTAACTCTTGATAATGAAGATGATGATATTGAAATCCCTACAGATGCTAGTGGTGTTACGGTTGCATTTGATCGCGGTATTACAGACGTAGAAATAGCAAACATTTTTGGAGTGAAACCTAAAACATTCAATTATTCTGGTGCTGATATAGCAGACGGTTATGCTCCAGAATTAATTGATGAGCCAGTAGCAGTTACTGGAACAAACACAGTTACTATCGAATTTACTGAAAATATGGATTCTGATGAATTGTATAAAGGATTCTTCGAAGTAAATGACGAGACTCCAACTTCAGTTAGTGTAAGTGGTGCAGTAATCACCTTAACTGTTGCAGATGACGTTCTTGTAGATGGTGAAGATCTAGAAATCACTATTGATGAGGATAAACTTGCTGATGATTCAGGTAACTTCTTTGAAGGTGACGATGATATAACTCTTGAGGAGATCAACACAAATCCTTAATCAAAATTAAACATACTTTAACAAAAAGCCCCATGAAATTTCATGGGGCTTTTTTTGCTGTACCTATAGATAAAAGGACATTACTTAAAGCCAAACTTTACAAAAAAATAGCTTTAGTAATTCACATGATTTGCTTCAACTTTTTGATTATTTGGTAGTGGATAAATAAATATTAAATGCAACTTTTTTTAGCTACATATCGTTAACTTAATATGAAAATTATTTTTTAATAAAAACAGTTAAAATATATCTGTTAATTACGAACAGTTTTTGACATAACTAATTTTTACTAAATTATTATTTTTTTACTAAAAAAATTAAGAGAAATCCGAAACCTTTTAAGATCAGTAGTGTATAAGTATATAGATAAATAAATATACCTACGTGATGCGTATTTTTTTGGATTAATTATGTTTTAATGCTTCAGAAATATTAATGTTAATTAACAGTTTTCTGTAATATTTGTTACAGAGAAGTAATGATATAAATTCAGTTTCAATACTAGAAAGGGGGTAACTTATGTAAGAGAATCATTGATTTTAAATGAACTCTATATCGAACAATAATTTAAGACATAATTCTCAAGGAGGAGAAAAAAGGTTATGAAAAGAAGTTTATCTATATTACTATCTATAGCTATGGTCTTCTCAATGCTTACTTCAGTGGCCTTTGCTAAAGAAATGGATGCTGAAGATAAATATAATGAATTGGAAGACAAAGGTATTTTTAATGGTTATAGTGATGGCTTACCTCATTTAGAAGACAATATGACTCGTGAGCAAGCCGCTAAAATCATCGCATTAGTATTTGACTTAGATCTATCTGATATTCCTAATACACCAACATTTTCTGATGTGTATAAAGAACGTTGGTCTTATAAATATGTTGAAGCGTCAGTAGATGCAGGCATTATTGAGGGTATTGGTAATGGTAAATTTGCTCCGAAAGATAATGTAACACTTCAAGAATTTGCAAAAATGTTGGTTGAAGGTTATGTATTCTTAACAGACAAGGAATATGATGAGGATGGATCAGTTGATGATGCAGATGTTAGTGCTTGGGCGCAAGAATATGTTGCGGCAGCATTAAAATTAGGTCTAATTGGTGAGTATGATGATTACACTATAGATGCTGACCGCACATTCCTAGTAGAATCTGCTTATGTAAGTGTAGAGAAAGTAGAAGACTATAAAGAATCACAAAAGAAACTAGAAGTAGAGAATATTGACTCTGACAATCTTCGTGAAATCGTTATTGAATTTAATGGATTGTTAGATGAAGTAACAGCTGAAAACACAGATCATTATGATTTATCTGATGGTATTGATGTTGAAGGAGCTGAGCTACAAGAAGATGGTAAGACAATTGTATTAAAAGTAGAACCAATGGATAATCAAGAAGAGTATACACTTGAAATTGATGGAGTAATGAACATTGGTGGAAAAATCATTGAGGATTTCGAAGAAGAATTTAAACCATTTGATGGTGATTTGCCAGAAGTGGAAGGAATCGAATTTACAGGTCCTAAATCTTTTAAAATCACATTTAATGAACCAATCATGGATGATGAAAATCCAAAAGATGATTTTATAATTGATGATTCTAATGTTGTTGTTAAAAAAGGTTCAACAAAATTATCTGTAAGAGATGTAATTATTGATCAGAATAATGAACGTGTTGTGAATGTTGACCTTAATTCTAAATTAAAAGACGGTAATGAGTACACGATTACTGTTTCAAAAGTAGAGGACTTTGCAGGTTATTCAAATATTAGCTTTAAAGAATCTTATGATTATGAAGATTCAAAAGAAATACCAACTGCAGAAGTGATTAACGCAGATCAAAAAGTGATAGAAGTTGAGTTTGATAAACCTGTTAGTGGATTAACGCCTGATCATTTCTATCATACTTATAGATCTTGGAAAGCTGTAGAAATCTATGCAGATGAAAATAGAGAAAATGATATTGATGAAGATGAAAAAGTAACAACAGTATTTGTAGTATTTGCTGAAGAAACGGATGATGATAGACCATTACCATCAGGTGATGTAGAGTTTACAATCAAAGATGATGCAAATGATTCAGAAATTGTAGACAACTGGGGTAATGAATTTGAAACAACGACTTATGATATTGAGATTGAGTCGGATCGTGAAGCTCCAACTGTAATGGATGTGGAAGTGATCTCTGGTTCTGAAATTGAAGTATCTTTCAGTGAACGCATTAAAGAATTTGATGAAGATAATTTTGAATTCTTTGATGAAGATGGGGATGAACTAGATGTAGATCATGAAGTTGATCCAGGTAACAACAATGAATCCGTAATAATTGATTTTGACAATCAAGAAGGAAACACAATCATCTTAGAAATTTCTGATTTAGTAGATGATACGTTATATGAAAATGAAATGGAAAAATACTCAATTGAATTAGACGTAGATGATTTAACTTTTGCTGGTGTAAGTCGAGTAGAATTTGATGATAACGGAAGTAAGGATAGCGTATTATATATAATTTATAAAGAAGAAGTTAGTGAAACAGCAATTGATCCAGATAATTATCGTTTTTATGATGGAAATAAAACAACAAGAATTCATGGAGATTTTGAATTCTTCGAAAACGATAAAACAGTCATGATAGAATTAACTGAAGATGATCTTGCTGAGCTTGCAGATGCGGATAAGTTATTAATTTCCAATGTCGAGGACGTAAATGGAAATAAATACGATGGATTCCAGATATCAATAGATATTGATGAATTTGGTAATGTTAGAGCGAAAGTAGCTTTAAATGATGTTACAGCAATTAGTAGATCTGAAATTACAGTACAATTTGACCAAGAACTGACTTCAGTAAGTGAAGATGATTTTAAAGTAGAAGGTTCATTCATCGATGGTGATGGAGATATTGATGGATTAGACATCGAGTATAACGATGAAGGTACACTAGTAACACTATTCTTAGAAAATGAAATTGAAAATACTGGAGATAGTGCAGAAGATGATCTAGACATAAAAGTATCATTTGAAGCAGATGAAAGTGATCCAGATACGCATAACATTTTCAATTTAGCTCCAGAGCCATTTATAAATGGAAATGCAAGGGTTGCTGTAGATGGTATAGCTCCTGAAGTAGCATTTAGAACACTTGGAAGTGATAAAGTAGAAAACGTTTTTGCGATTGACGTTGATGGAAATAATAAAACAGACCATGTTATCATTGAATTCACGGAGCTTATAAGTGACAGTTCTATTTACAAGAAGAAGTTTAAATTTAATGATAGTGATTATAACGATATAATTAGAGCTTATGCAACGGATGATTATACAACAATACCTGCTGATCTTTCAGAAGGAAATGATACGGATGGTATCTATGTTGTAATCCGAGTTGAAGAGCAAAATAGTTCTGATTTAGATGTTGATTTAGAATTAAGTACTGTAAATGACTATGATATTGAAGACGTATATGGTAATATCCTTGAAGAAATTGATGATGTTGAAGTCATTAATATAGAGGATAATGATTTTGGGTTTACTGGATCTGTTTCTTTAGACAAAGCTAGCTATGAGATAGGCGAAACAGTTACTGTAACTGTAACAGACGCTGATGAGGACACTACTAACTCACAAGATCAAGTAAATGTAGCATTAGCAGGATCTGGAAATTCAATTCAAGTTACATTAACAGAAACAGATGATAACTCTGGAGTATTTTCAGGTACTGCAACATTAATTTCTAATGTTTCAAATAATAACGAAGTACAGGGGACTGTAGGTGGGACATTAACAGTTACTTATGAAGATGATTTAGATAGTTTTGGAAATACAAATGTTGATAGAACGGATGTAGCTAATGTTGTAGATGTTACTCCTGCTACTGTTCAAACAGTGGAATCATTTGATAATAATCTGAATGGCATAACTGATCAAATAGTCTTAACTTTTGATGAGAATGTGACTTCTGATGGGAGTGGATTTATTATTGAGGATATTAATGGCAACCCAATAGGGGTTACTGGGGGTATCTCGTCTACAAATACAATTACATTGACTTTAAATGAATTAGATGTCCTTACTGGTACTGCTGCATTAAATTATTATTACGTTGATGCAAGCGGAAACGCTGTTGATGCTTCAAATAACCAGCTAGGAAATATTGGATCAGACGGAAATGAAGTTGAGGTTGATGATAAGGCTGCTCCACTAATTATTAAAGTTGAAGCTGATCTTACGAATCAAGATTCTCCATTAACAGTAGTTACATTTAGTGAAATAGTATTTCCTAATGAGAGTGCAAGTCAAGGAAACTTTACTGAAGCTTTGTTTACTTATAATGATGTTAGTGTAAGTGGTTCGACTACTTTTGAATCAAATCAAGTAGCGGACAGTACTGCTAATGGCTTGCAAATAATTAATTTAAATGCTGATGTTAATCATGTTTTAGGAGATTCTGCTGACACTGTAGATATTGCTGATGATTCAATTTATGATGCTTCAGGTAATGAGGTAATAAGTAATCCAACAAATATTCAAGATAATAATGGAATCTAAAATAATAATAAAGTCAAGGAGAAGTCCTAATGTTTAGGGCTTCTCTTTATTTTTGAATGTTTAAGAGTTATATTATTGTTATTGATATAATACCGCAACCCCAAATGTTATTTAGAGTATAATATTATATTAATATACATACCCAAATCGGAGGAAACACAATGAAAAAACACATAACAAAAATAGCTTTATTAGCTCTATTACTAGGAGGTGGATACTTAGCAGGCTCCTCAATCCCTTCCCTAGCAAATACCTTCACTTCTGAACAACCAGGTTCAGTAAATGATCCACTAGTAACAAAAAGTTATGTAGATGAGACAATTGGTCAATTGATTGAAGAACAATTATCGGGTGTAGATTTATCAACAATAGGTGGAGGGATATCGTCATCTTCTTTGGAAGTTGTAAAATTACAACCTGGACAAGCTTTATATCCTAATATTGGAACAGAGGTAATAGTTAGAACTGGTAAAACAGTCGCTTTTAGTGATTCAAGCAATGGATTAGCCGATGTTACTGGTGCAAAAGATATTTTAAACGGAGTAGCCGTTGAGAATAACCATCTATTAATTAATCCTGGTGAAGGTCGCGGAATTAAGCCACATGAGAGTGTTGATTACACGATTTATGTGATGGTTCGTGGTGGGTATACTATAAAATAAAAAGACTCTTATGGGTCTTTTCTTCATGTTCTTATAATACACTTCCATTAATTGAGAATTATTTGATTGCATTGCTATGTTATAATAGGGATGGGTTTCATAATTTTATATTAGGAAGTGATTTTTATTCGAAAACTAAAAGCTGTAACGATAAGTTTATTTTTATTTTTTACAGTGATGAGTGTTAGTTTTGCGTCACAGTCAAGTTACTTGATAAAAATTAACTCTCAAGAAGTAAATTTATCTAAGCCAATAGTAGAGAAAGAAAGTCGTATTTATGTACCAATTCGTATAGTAGTTGACGAGTTTGGCGCAACAGTTGAATGGATAAAGGATACAAAAGAAGCTATTATCCAAATGAATTCTGGAGACCAGATAACATTTAAATTAAATGATGTAAGCGTACTGCTTAATGGTGAAAGATATTATATGGATGCTCCAACCATTATAGAAAATGATCATTTTTATATACCTGTTCGACATCTCACAGAATTTTTGCATGCAAATTTTCAGTACAATGTAGAAACCAAACAAATGAATGTATCAACTATACCACTACATACCATAATGCCTGGTGAAACTGTACAGAGTATAAGTGAACAATATGGAATAACGGTTGAACAACTAAAAGTCAGAAATAAACTAGAATCCGATGAGTTATTTATCAATGATCAATTAAAAGTAGTAATTCCATCTATAATGCAATCAAAATTAGCTCAAAACTTTTCTGAAGAAGAAATTGAACTTTTAGCTAAAATTATATCTGCAGAAGCAGGTTACGAACCTTATGAAGGTCAAATAGCTGTGGGAAATGTCATATTGAATCGAGTAAATGATTCACGTTTTCCAAATACGATTAAAGGTGTAATCTATGCCAACAATCAATTTACACCTGTAAAAACAGGTAAGTTTGAAACTATTCAGCCGTCCGCTCAATCAATCAAGGCTGCTCAAGAAGTGTTAGCAGGTAAAATTGTAGTAGAAGGTGCTTTATATTTCTTTAACCCCGCAGTATCTAAAAGTGACTTCTTTTATAGTAAGGAAGTAGTGAAAGAAATTGGTGGACATCGATTTGTGAAATAATTGATGAATTCATAATGAATCACTGACCTATTGGGGTCAGTGATTTTTTTTAGCGCCATCTGCAAAAGAGTTGGTGAAACCAACTTCGTTTTTGATTTTGTCTACTCATTAATAGAACAATTACCATTGGAATAATGATGGCAGCAGTGATTAGTGAAATAATGATGTTTCTTTTCTGTCTCTTTTGCGAATACAACTGCAATGTTTTCCAGGTTTCACTAGGGTATTCTGAAGAGAATTTTTTAATTTTGTATTTTTGTAACTCCTTTAATCTCTGTTCTAAATTAGGATCTTTATATGATTTAAACATAAGGTTTATTTATCCCCTCGATCTATGTGCAAACGTGGTTTGTTTTGATGATTGGATTCACTTGTATTGTTTAATCTAAATCGTGGATCAACCGTTTCTCTTCTTTGCTGATCTGGAGGAAACGCACTTAATACCCATGCTGTAGTTCCCATTTGAGGATCAGCAGGGAATATGTCTCCACGTTTAAACATTTCCTCTCTGTCCCATTCATTTTTATATATGCCTTCAGTTTCCACAGGATCTCCTGACATTGGCCCCATATCTTTATTCGTCATGTTATCCCTCCTTGTTAAAATTAGTATTTCCCAAAAATCAAAAAATCTAATTGGATAATATATGAAAAAATAATTGTACATTTTGTATTTATTTACATTGATTTTTAAAGAGAATTACAATACATTTAAGTATATTGTTTTTTTATTTTTAATGATTTTCTGATGGAGATGAACTAACAAATTGATAATTAGAGACGCAGTTGAGACAGACCTTCCTGAAATTTTAAGTATTTATAATCATGCCATTTTAACAACAACGGCAACCTTTGACTTAGAGAAAGAAACATTGGAACAGAGAAAAGAGTGGTTTTCTCATTATGGCAAGAAACATCCAATCATAGTAGCTTGTATTGATGATCAAGTGGCGGGTTATTGCAGTTTATCCCCTTATAGATCAAAAGCAGCATATTATCAAACAGTGGAGTTATCTGTATACATAGATGAAAAATTTAGAGGTAAGGGCATTGCCAAAAATTTAATGACTGAAATGATTAAACGCGCTGAAGGTTTAGGTCACCACGTCATTATTTCCGGTATTACAAAAGGAAATGAAGTAAGTGTAAAGATGCATGAGCAGTTTGGCTTTGAATACATAGGTTGTTTTAAAGAGGTGGGTTATAAGTTTGATTCTTGGTTAGATGTTTTGTTTTATCAGTTAATTATTAATAAAGAAATAATATAAATTGATTTTTATCCTTATTTCCAATCTGATACATTCATTCTTAAGTAAATGATTCTATCTAGGAATGTTATTTGGTCAATTTTTAAAGAATTTTAATGAGGAAGCCTCAAACGAGTGGTTCATTACGTTCGGGGTTTTTCATAATTAAAAAACTTGAAAGTAATTGAATGAAATGGATAAATATGAATTTACATTATCTTGTAAAAATGGATAGATGAATTCTGCTTATTTGGAATTATGTCAAATAAATTAGAGAATGCATATTAAAATAAGGGGGGAATAGACCGCAGGAGAGTACATTGTAAATTAAGACTTATATTTTATAGGAGGAATTATATTGTTTAACAAAAAATTACTAGCAACACTCTGTATATGTCTATTCGTATTTACAACTATAGTAATCGCAGAGGAGTCTGGATCATTAGATTTAAATCAAGTGACTATATCATCTCTATTATTGACTCAAGAAAATGTTAAAAAAACAAGAATTAGTGTATTTAGTGATCATACAGTAGGTTTGAGAAATGATGGGAGTGTAGTGGCTTCAGGAAGGAACGATTATGGACAATTAAATGTTTCTGGTTGGAGAAATGTTGTAGATGTAGCAGCAGGCCAATATCACACTGTAGGTCTGAATAGTGATGGAAGTGTAGTGGCCGTAGGACGGGATAATTATGGTCAGTTAGATGTTTCTGATTGGAGAAATATTGTCCAAGTGGTTGCAGGTAGATATCATACTGTAGGTTTGAAAAATGATGGTACTGTAGTGGCCGTAGGAGATAATGGAGATGGACAATTAGATGTATCAGGTTGGACAGACATTATCCAAGTAGTTGCTGGATATGATTACACATTAGGTTTAAAGAGTGATGGAAGTGTCGTAGCAATAGGAGATAACTCTTATGGGCAATTGGAGGTAAGTGGATGGAATGACATTATTGAAGTGTCGGCAGGACGCTTTCATACCGTGGGATTGAAAAGTGATGGAAGTCTAGTGGCCGTAGGACGAAATAATTATAGTGAGTTAGATGTATCAGGCTGGACAGATATCATAGAAATATCTGCTGGAAAGTATCAAACTATAGGTCTAAAAAGTAATGGAAGCTTAGTAGCTGTAGGATATAATGCTCATGGTCAATTAGCTATAAGTGATTGGACAGGTGTTGTAGACATTTCAGCAGGAACCTTTCATGTGATAGGTATAAAAAAAGATGGAAGTGTAGTAGTTGCAGGTAGAAATGATAATGGACAAATTTCAGGAGCAATAGATTGGGCAAATGTTGATGAAGTTATTGCAGGATACAACCATTCTTTTGGTATAAAAAAAGATGGAAGCGTTGTGGCTGCAGGTGATAGTGGTGGTCAATTGGATGCAAACGCATGGACGAATATTATAGAAATTACTACAGCTGAATATCAAACAGTGGGATTGAAAAGTGATGGTACTGTAGTCGGTGCAGGAAGTAATAGTGATGGTCAATTGCAAGTTGAGGGTTGGACAGATATTACTGCAATAAGTACGGCATATTACCATACAGTTGGTGTAAAGAGTGATGGCAAAGTAGTAGCTGCAGGTAAAGATGCTTTTGGACAAATGAATGTATTAAATTGGACAAATATCACTCAAGTTGCTGCAGGGTTTACTCATACGGTAGGTTTGAAAAATGATGGTACAGTCGAGGCAGTAGGGGGAAATAACTATAATCAACTGGATGTTAGTGGATGGACAAACATAGATGAAATATCAGCAGGGTATTATCATACTGTAGGTTTAAAAAAAGATGGAAACGTATTGGGAGTAGGAAATAATGGAGATGGACAATTAGATGTCTCAGGTTGGACAGATGTAGTACAAGTAGTTGCAGGATATGAGCATACAGTAGGTTTAAAAAGTAATGGTACAGTAGTAGCCGTAGGAGATAATAGTTATGGACAATTGGGAGTTGAAGGCTGGACAGATATTGTAAAGGTATCGGCAGGAACTTATCATACTTTAGGCTTGAAAAGTGATGGTACAGTAGTAGTTGTAGGTTTTGATGAATATAACCATATAAAAGGATTATCCGGATGGGATAAAATGAAAATTTTAGTTCCGCAACAACCTAATCATTTGAATACCACTTCAACTGTTTCACAGATAGAAATTTCTTGGGACGAAGTAGTAGATGCGGTTAGCTATAACATTAAACGTTCTACTAATGAGAACGGCCCATATTCTATCATTGCAAATAGTACAGAAACTAGTTATATAGATACAAATGTATCAAACGCTATACCTTATTATTATGTAGTGAGTGCAGTCAATGCAGGGGGAGAAAGCGAAGACTCAAATGAAGTAAGTATCATGCTAGTAGATCCTACATTACTTCCTCCAGTTCCAACCAATGTGACATCAATTTCTGGTGATGGTGCTGTGAACATTAGCTGGAATCCTTCTACAGGAGCAAATAGCTACACTTTAAAACGTTCTGAGAACCCAACTGGACCATACACAGTGATTGCAAGTGGGATAACATCCACGAATTATACTGATAAAGGAGTTATTAATGGAACCACATATTATTATGTAGTTTCTGCAGTAAATAATCTTGGTGAAAGTGAAAACTCAGTTGAAATATCGATAGTTCCAGAACCACTTTTTGGAGATTACATATATGAATATAATAATGATGGTAAACTTACATCTGTTATCCTTCCTAATGGTCAAACGATTCAATATGAATATGATCAAAATGGAAATCTAAAAAGAAGTTACATTCAAGAATAAGCGATTAATAATAATTTTTTGTATGATTTAAATATAGGAGGCAACAGTGTGAAATCTAATAAAATAATAGTTCTTATTTGTATCTTTACTATGATATTTTCAAATCTAGCATATGCAAAACCGAGTGAATTACTAGAAAATGATGAAGTTACTTCTTATTTAATAGGGTTAAATGAAGAAGCATCAGCAGATGAATTTAAAGAAAAGAAGCTTAAAGATAAAAAGGTTAAAAAAATAAAAATGAAAAAGAAAGACTTCATTGTGGCTGAGTTGACCGAATCAGAGTTACTAAAAGTAGCCAGTGATGATGAAGTGTTATTTGTGGAAGAGAATGCTTTGGTAGAAGTTGCTTCTGTAGATAAGCATAAAAAGAAAGATGTAGACGAAAATAAACAGTTGATTCCTTGGGGAATTGAAGCTATTGGTAGTGATCTTGCGCATGAGAATAATTTCGAAGGTAAAAACATCAATATTGCAATCCTAGATACAGGAATTGCTAACCATTCAGACTTAAAAGTAAAAGGTGGAGTTTCCTTTGTAGAAGGGCTATCTTTTGATGAAGATGATCATGGACATGGTACCCATGTAGCTGGAACCGTAGCTGCGCTCAATAATAGTGTTGGGGTAGTTGGGGTAGCTCCTAAAGCTGATCTTTATGCTGTTAAAGTGCTTAATGAAAATGGAAATGGTTCTTACTCACAGGTTATTGAAGGGATTCAATGGGCAATAGATAACAAAATGAATATTATTTCTATGAGTTTTGGTGGAGATGCTTATAGTCAAGCTCTTCATCAAACCATTCAAGAAGCAACTGAAGAAGGGATATTAGTCATTGCTTCTGCTGGGAATGGTGGTGAAGGAGAACAAACATTAACGTACCCAGCACAATTTCCAGAAGTCATTTCAGTAGGTACAGTAAATGATAACTTAGAGAGAGCAAGTTTTTCTAGTACTGGGGAAGAACTTGATTTAGTAGCACCAGGGACAGGGATATTAAGTACTTTAAATGATGAAGAATATGGGGAAATGACTGGGACATCTATGGCAGTTCCTCATGTGACCGGTGCTGCAGCATTGATTTGGTCAAACGATAAAAAGCTGACTTCTGAGCAAGTAAAAAATACTATATATAGTTCGGCTACTCCTTTAGGGGATAACCTTCAATATGGATTTGGATTAATCAATGTAGTTAAGGCATTAGATTTAGTAGAAAACGATATAACTGAAAACGATGAAAAGGTTGAAGAAGAAACTACTGAAACAGAAGAAACGACGGAAGAACAGCCTATAGATGAAACGATTGATTTAGAAGACTCAACAGATATTGATTCTAAAAAAGAAACAAATGGAATTCCTTCAAAAGAGAATGTAAAAGTTCCTCAATTGAATAGAGATTTATTACTGATTGCTGCTTATTTTGATCCATCATATATGGATCAGTTAGATGATGAAGATTTAGTTCAATTCATTGAATTGGATACAGAACTAGTTAATGCAAGAATTTCTGATTTGAGTTTAGAAGATTATGAGTTGTTAGAAGAATTACTTCCAACAGCTATTACTCAATATAGACTCGATTTAGATCGGGAAGCATACATTGAAGAGTTAAACACATCTCAAGAAAAGAAATTAAACATGAATAGAGTAGCTGATTTAAATGAAATGATGTCTATATCTGCTTTAGAAGAGTATACTTTCACTGAATTTAACAGCACCTATAATTATGATATTAAATCTGATCAATATGTTGATTCGTTATACCGAACAGCAAATAGAAGTGTAGCAGATATTTATTTAGCTGGGAAAAATGGTTTTGATTTTGTATTAAAAAGGCAATATAACTCTTTAGATAGTAAATTAATGAAGCCAGAAGCAAAAAGTAGTGGGAACTATTCGATTCCTTTTGATTCAGAAGAAGTGAAAAATGGATTTATTGCTAATGGCTGGAGCTTGAACTTACCTTATATAGAAATCGATCGCGATATTGAAGGTAAGATCGTTCATGATATTGATTATTTGACAACGGATAGTGATGGTAAGGAAATATATGAAAGCAGCTATGTGTTTGACTCTGATGAACCTTCATTTAAAATGGTTTTCACAGTAGATGATGGTAGTTCATATGAGTTTCATTTAACCGATATCAATGGTTCTCCAAAGATGGAATTAGTAGACTACCCATATGTGAATGAAGTTTCTCTAGAAGTAAGAGCGAATGGGTATAGGCAGAAATTCGATTTTGAGAATGGCCCTGATAATTACATCGATAATATGTTAGGTTTTGATATAGAAGTATATACTTTGGGTATTGGAAATACCTTGTACGATTTTGATGATCAGGGACGAATTATTCAGAAATATAGTCACATTAATAATATGATTGTAGACTATGAATACATTGATAATGACATCATCATTACAGATTCCCTTGATAGAACAGTCAAGATTTATAGAGACGCTGATCTTGTTATTTCCAAAATCGAAGCTATGGATAGTACAGGGAGCATTATTCAAGAAATTAATTATGAAACGACTAAAAGAACAAAAACAATTACTTATAAGGAAAAAACAAATGATGATCATCCTAATGATTTAACAACAGAAAGCATTTCTTTTTGGCAACTTGACACAGTCAAAGATGGAAGTGGCAATGTTTTAGAGGAGTATGATTACTACGCCATCGATTCAAGTACAATGGCAGACTTTAACTTAATACTTCCTGCGGATGGGTATGGATATAATTCTTCAAGTAGTGGTAGACCTTTATCTAGAGATGAAAATGATGAATATGGTGAGTGGTTAGCCTACTGGGGAGAAGATGGTGAAACTTATGAACTCGCAGACATTTATGACGCACAACTATATGATTTTGCAGAACTTCCATACTTATTATTAAAAAATATAAATTTTAATAACGGAACTACTCTTCAATTTGTTTATGATAAGTATAATCCTCTTTGGTCAGTTGAATATGATGGTTATGATGAAGTTGGAATTGCTGAGGAGCTTAGAAATACGACACAATTATTTTTAGATGAGTTTGGATTACAACATATTTCTTTCCATGCCGTGAATCGAGTGTTGTATTCATATGAAGAAGATGCGCAATCGAAAGTGACTTATGAAACTTACTCTAATGAACATATGGACCATGGATATAACTTTAAGGAATATTGGAAATTTGATCGATACGACAATGATAGAATTCAAGGATACACTTCACGTTTCGGAGATAAACAAACGATCAAGAATGTTCAGGATTCAACTGGGGAAACCACTTTTTATCATTATGGAAATCATGGAAAAAGATTTTTGTTAGAATTCTCATGGGTTAGAGATTTGAAAGAAAGTGAATTATTATTTTCTGAGAATGGAAACAACTATTATTCAAACTCTGATATTGTAACTGCTTATGAGTATGAAGATGGTTACTTCAGACCATCAAAAATCCATCAATATTCTGATCATATACCAGATTATTGGGATGTAGTAGAAAATAATCAGGATAGTGGTCATAAATTCTTATTCCCACGGATACAAAAAAACAACCAATTTCCGATGCTTCCTGTATCTTCTGATCAGATCAATAAGCAGACAAGTACTTTAGAATATGATACTTATGGAGAAGTAATAACAGAAATTGATCCTTTAGGAAATACAACTGAATATGAATATGATGATGCCAATTTCCATCAACTTTCAAATTTAACGGTGAATTCAGTAGATGGTCTAACAACTTATTTAAAGCAAGTTAACTATAATGATTATATGCCAGATTTCACTACTGAAACATACATTTATCAAGATCCATACGAGCCATCGCTTCAAAAAAACGATGTTTTTAAAACAGATGTTCAATATGATGGTAAAGAATTGTTAACTTCTATGGATATCTATGTCTCTGGAGATCAATTTGACGTGGAACAATTGATAACGGAAAAAGACTTTACGTACACTGATGATGCAAAGTTACAAACTGAAACTACAAGAGTTACTCTTGAAGAAGGTCTGAGTCCGATATCTTTAACCATTCAATATGATTACAATATTGACGGAACCATCAAGGAAATCATCTATCCAGATACAAGTGAAGTCGAATATGACTATGACTACTTAGATCGCATTAAAACGTATCGTCAAGTACCATTTGGTGGAGACATTCGAACCACAACTGTAGGTTACGTTGACAATGAAAGAAAAGTAACAGTGAATACACCAGATGGTGAGCAAATCGATAGCTTTTACACTCCATTTGGTTTAAATGTAAAACAAGTCAGAAATGTAAATGAAGTATCAAAAGTTATCAATGAAATTGAGTCTAGTGATGGCATCATTACAGATGCAACTAAACCTTATGGAAATAGTGCATTAGGAACAAATTACACGTATGATAACTTAAACCGTGTCATGAGTATAGAAGATGCTGAAGGGAACATTACAAGATTTTATTATGCAAACACGGTTCAAGGTGCTGATGGAAAATACACCCTACAACAAACAACGAAAGTAGTTTATCCAAATGGAAAAGAAGAAATCTCATACTATGACGTCAGTGGAAATCTCGTAAAGTTTGTTGAACGTGATATGAATGGAGATAAAGAAAGAATCACAACAAATCAATATTCATCTTTAGGTCAATTACTAGAAACATCCGTCACTTCTGAAGGAAAAACACAAACGAATCAATACGGTTATGATGGAACAGGGAACTTAATATTCCTAGAAGATGACCTCGGGCAAACCTATAAGTATGTTTATAACCCACTAGGACAGGTCGTGGAATATTATATCAATGACAAAACAGACCCTGAGGTTACGAAAACATATAACGAAGTCGGATGGTTATTAACAGAAACTTCTCCATCTGATGATCAAGAAACGTATACGTATAATAACAAAGGTCTGATTGAAACCTTTGTAGATAAAAAAGGACAAACGTTTACGTATACGTATAGCCCATATAACGAAGTCGAACATATGACGGTGGTAGATAACACTGGCCAAGAAGTATTATGGGAAGACTATACGTATGACCCAGAAACAAGATTGCCAACAGAGCTTTCAAATAGTGAAGGGCAAACCCTTTCCTATACGTATGATGAGTGGAAACGATTAAACACACAACAAATAGCTGGGAACACCTATACCTTTAACTATGATGATTTTGATAGACTAAATGCCTTAGTTTATCCAGATTTAAAACAAGTGGATTATACGCATGACAATTTAAGTCGCATTCAAACCGTTTCTTATGACGGTCAATTGATGGGAGACTATGACTATACCATTTCTACAGATGGAACTTCTTTAGCACTCATTTATGAATCATTATCCATGGGATTCCAAACGGACATCAATCCATTTGGAGAAATCATTTCACATGAACAAAAAGATACTGGAAGTATTACTTGGGCAGAATCTTTTGGTTATGATGGTCTTGGGAATATAGTGTCTAAGGATCAAAACGGTGAAATCAGTACGTATCAATATGATGATTTAAATCGAATTATTCAAGAAGATGTAGTCGAAGGTATTCAAACTTATACGTATGATGAAAAAGGAAACCGTAAAACAATGGAAGGAACGATGAAACTTCCATTAGGTCCAAGAGAATATACGTATAATGCATTAAATCAATTAAGTACCTTTAAAGAAAATGATGAGGTAACTACTTATCAATATTATGTGGGTGGACTCCGTGCAACTAAAGAAAGTCAAGATGGTGACTTTACAAGATATATTTACTTCCAAGGAAATGTCATTGAAGAATTAGACCAGGAAGGAAATCCAACAGCAAGAAACATTTGGGGAAATCAGTTATTATATAGAGAAGACATGACATCGAGTTTAGGTGGATATTACTTCTATAACGGTCACGGTGATGTAGTTAAAGTCATCGCAGCAGATGGTAGTAAGGATGTTTTAAAAGAATATGACTACGACATCTGGGGTAATGTTTTAACTGAAACAAGTCATGAAACAAAAACCTTTGATAATCCATTCCAATATACAAGTGAAATTTATGATGAAGAATCTGGATTGATCTATTTACGTGCAAGATACTATGATCCAACAATGGGAAGGTTTATTACTGAGGATACGTATGAAGGGACAATTAATAACCCCCTTAGCTTGAATTTGTATACGTATGTGAGTAATAATCCATTGAAATATATTGACCCTACAGGACATAGTGAGCAAGTAGTTGATGGTGGAGCAACCTATTATGTTGACTCAGATGGTGGTATCTGGGATTCAGTTGGTAATTATTTAGGTAACGGATGGGATTATATTGCTGCACAACATACCTCAGTTGAAAGTGCTCTTGGTTATTGGACTTTGGGAGCGACTGATCCATTCTTTACATTTTATGAAACATCTAAAAACTCACCATATTCCGCAGAATATTTTATGGCATATACTGAAATTGGTGTTGCCGTATTTACAGGTGGATATGGTGCTATGACTAAACAAACCACTAAGTCTACAGTTAATGCTGTATTTCCATGTGACTGTTTGACTCGGAATCTCATAGATCATGGTGGAGATATAGCAAATGATATAATAAATATAAATTTGAAATATTCTAATGGAAATCAGGCGTATAATTCTATACAAAGTATAATTAATTCGGCTTCATATTATGATAATCCATGGGATCAGGTTTCTTCAATTACTAGAAGTGTAGCTCAACATGCCTTTGAAAATGGAAATAAGAGAACGGCATTGGATACCATGAACATGTTATTGAATGATTTTAATTTGAATAGTACTTTAACAGATAATCAAAAATGGGATTTGATTAATGATATAGCAAATGGAGTGATTGATGATGTATCAGAAATTTCTACAATACTTCAAAAATAATAATATTAAAATATTTTTGAAGTATGATGGTGAAAGAGAAAAGAATTTTTATACGGTTATTATATTTAATAAAGAAAAGAATAATAAATTATTTAAAAATACTGACAAGCCATACGAGACATTTGTAAATTTCATTTCAGAATTAAATATACATGTTTCGAATGAAGTAAACAAGCAGCTTTACAAAAGCTTTGAGGAATTAAAAAAGAAATTAACTCAAAAAGTAAATAATGATGTTGTGTTTGTATACACAGTTGAACTAAAAGAGGATGTTGAATATTATATTTCTATTGAAAGCAATGAAATAACCACTAACTATAAAGATACTGAATTAGATAATATATTTAATTTTGTAAAAAATCTTGATTTTTAGAAGACTAAGGTAAAGAGTTGAGAAAAGGTGATGGAAATTACTATATGAGTTATTCCATCACCTTTTATTTAGGTAATGGATGGTAGAATTAACTTTGGGTTTTTATTATGTCCTATAAACGGTTGTTTATGGGACGATCCATGCTTAATTCAAAAAATATAATTTTTTATGTATTTTCAGCCCCATAAATCATCTTTTTATCTAAAATTCCATTAATATCTCTGTTCACCCTTTATAGTACAATTTATACTCTTTAATTTTGAGTACGAGACAAACGTACTAGCGCTTACACTAGCACGTTTGTTTAATTTAGAATAAAATTTTAATTAATATAACTAATGCTACCCTTCGGGTGTAATGTAGTACTCCAGATAGAAACTTTTATTTCATTAAATAACGGAACGTTGTATTCATCTATAACTGTTCTCCATCCTTCCCATATAAGACCAGTATGTTCCTCTGCTTTAATTCTTATATTTTTTGAATTCGATGGAAGTGGTATAACTGTAGAATAACGAGCCGTTCGATTTTTATTGTTTCCTTCCCAAGTTTTATGGGTTAAGACTTCATTTCCATTTATATCATACGAGATTTCATCCCAGGATACCTCAAATCTAGCAATATATGCACCCGTATGTTCAAGTGATATTTTACCTTTAGAATATACAGTAGATGTAGTTTCAATATATTCTGTACTGTTTTTTACACTAGCAATGGAGTTATCTTTTAGGAAAATACTTGTATATGAAATGGGATATGCTGGATTTTTAAGACTAAATTCTGAGTTGTCTTTAATTATATTTCGTATTACATCAAAGTCTTTTGTAACAACCTTATTATGTTCTGCTGAATCCCCACCTAGTACTACAGCAGTAAAGGAACTATCTTCAAAAATCTCTTGGTACTTTAATCTAGTTTCTAGATCAAGATCAGCATTTTGAAGTAAAGCTCTAAATGCAGCCTGAACATCCTTGCTTTTAGAATTCGTTTCTAACTTCACATAAATGGTTCTACCATACCCTACATTTGACACCATGACAGGTGGAGCCTCATTGCTTATCCCTTTACGAGTTAACTCTTCAAAAGTAACACTATCATCAAAAAGATCTGATGGATTATTAGGTAGTTCTGCACTAACAGAATAGAATATTTGCTTGTATGCGGCAACCATTACCTTTTTTTCATCATTTGAAATAGCATCAAAATCTATTCCAAGTGAACTATCAAGAACTTGAGCATTCACATTAAGAGCAGCTGCTATTTGAGATTTACTATATACCATAGATTCTGAATATTGAATTCTAGCAGGGATGGTATGGGTATCTGAATATTTTTCATTCCAAATAGATACTAACTCATCTATTGCTCCAGCAACATTTCCATAGGTTGGGTTGTCTACAGTTATTGTATTTTCCTCTCTCATACCTGGTAAATCTATACTAATGTTCAAAGGCTGTCTACTAGAACTTATTACAGTAGGTTGATTATTTGTAAAAGCTTGGTTTGCGAGTTGTAATGCTCCTGGATAAGAGCGATTAGCCATTGAATCTATAATGGATATATCTACAGGTGAAGTTGTAAGTGATTTTTTCTCACGTTCTATCACTATAAATTTACCATCCGAATAGATACCTTCTTTTGGAACAAAATGTTCTACTTTATCACCATTCGCTGCTAAAATACTGTCCTTATTATAGTTCAGATTCGCTATACCAGTATTAATGTCAATAGAGTTGTTTGTTTCACTGTTTAAACTTGGTGTGAGTGTTTCTGCAGATGAAATAAAAGGAGAACTAATAATGCTTAGACTCATAAAAAAACAGATCATAACACTTACCATTCTATTCATTTTTTTAATTTTCAAAAAACACACTCCCTTATAATTAGTTTCTATATTATAGCATAAATAGAATATATATACATTATCTCTATTAGAATTGTGACTTCAGAACTAACTAAAAAATTGGAGAATATATTTATTTCTTGTTCAAAAACAAAAAAGATGGAATAATTATACATTAATGAAAGTATTTATATTGTATTGGTTAGGGAGATAGTTACTAATAGCTTTAGGGTGGCCCTGATATCAAAACTATTTTATTGGAGGTTAAGTAATGAAATTAAAACAGTTTTTTTCAGTTCTTATGGCATTTGCACTAATTCTTTCTTTTTCCGTATCAGAAGCACAGGTTGATGCAAATTCTAACAAGGACAGTGAAATTATCGTAAAGTTTAAAGAAAAAACTACAAAAGACGTTAAACAACAAATACATCTAGAAGAAAATGCAGAGGTCTTAAAAGCAAATGAACAAATAGGTTTTGAAGTTGTAAAAGTTAAAGGGAAATCAATAGAGAAAGCATTAGAAAAATATAATAATAGAGCAGATGTTGAATTCGCTGAACCCATTGTTGAATACTACGCTCTATTCGATCCAAATGATCCACTATATTCATCCGATCAATACGGACCTCAAATTATTGATGCGGACAGCGCTTGGGACATCACTACAGGCAGTTCAAACGTACTAGTTGCAGTTATTGATACAGGTGTTGATGAAAATCATGAAGACTTAAAAGGAAAAGTAGTGCGAGGTTATGACTTCATAGATAATGACAATAATCCTTCCGATTTGAACGGACATGGAACTCATGTTGCAGGAACAGTAGGTGCACTCACAGATAATAGAGTAGGTGTCGCGGGAGTGGCTCCTGATGTTAAAATCCTGTCTATTCGAGTACTTGATCGAGATGGCTATGGAACGAATGAAGGAGTGGCAAATGGGATTACATATGCAGCGGATAATGGCGCAGATGTAATTAACCTAAGTCTTGGAAGTTCATCTTCTTCTAGGGTTATAGAAGATGCGGTTAACTATGCATGGGATCGTGGTGTTGTTGTCGTAGCTGCAGCAGGTAATTCAGGAAATCGCAAAAGAAATTATCCAGCTTATTACACAAACACAATAGCCGTTGCTGCTACAGATGAAAATGATAGAAAAGCTTCATTCTCTACATATGGATCTTGGGTGGATGTAGCTGCTCCTGGTGTAGATATTGTTTCTACACAACTTGGTGGAGGTTATGTTTCTTACAATGGAACATCAATGGCTTCACCACACACAGCTGGTCTTGCAGCGTTGCTTGCATCTCAAGGGCTTTCAAATGTTGAAATTCGAGATAAAATTGAAAGTACCGCAGATCCAATTAAAGGGACCGGCAGATATTGGGAACATGGCCGAATTAACGCATATAACGCAGTAAGGTAAGATGGGGGAACATCCCTGATTCCGTTATCTAACCCTAACCTAAACATTTTTGGTTATAAACGCCATCCATAACCATCCTAAGCTCAGCATGATCTGGGCTTAGGTTTTTTGTTTTTTTCATACTCGAAGATAATTAGATTTGGTAGTCACCTGCTTGGTACTTAGATGCAATGACCTTCACTATAAAGCAATTAATTATACCCTTATTCTATCAAAAAATGGTATAATATAACTATGTACATCAAATAGTTTGGCGAGAGCGGTAGGCTGAAACCGAATTTCTCTTTATTATTTCTCAAGAGATAGGAGGTGATGCCATGTTAGAATTTTTAAACTTGTTGGTTAATATAACAAGGTTAATTCTAGATTTTCGTAAGAAAAGACGAAAAGACCGCCTCCGCTAAAAGGTACGGTCTATTCAAATAGGTTAAGCCTTCCGTTTTTCAACGGACTATAAATTGTACTTATATCCCGTAGGTGCTCCAACACCTGCGGGATTTCTTTATTATTATGATCAATATCTTACTTTTATTATACATTTCTATACGTTATGTGGCAATATTTATCAACAAAGTTCTTTCCTGAAATTAAAATGTGGAGTGAAACAAAGATGTTTACAGGATTTTATATGTGTAAAAAAATAGACTATCAAAAACAGGTGATTGTCCATGTCAATCAGGACTAGTAAAACATAGGATATTAATAAGGAGGTGATTATAATAGATCCTATATTAATCATAGATTCTGGGCATGGAGGAAAAGATCCTGGTGGAGGAACGAATCACCTGTGGAAGGAAAAAGATTTCGCATTACAAATTTCACTATACCAATATGATCGATTCAGGCAATTGGGTATTCCAGTCACCTTGACTCGAAATGAAGATGTATTTATCAGTTCTGTAGATCGTGCTAGAATCGTACGCGAATCAGGTGCACAATATTGTTTCAGCAACCATATTAATGCAGGTGGTGGAGATGGAGTTGAAACAATTCATTCTATTCACACAGATCCTACTCTGGCAACAAGGTTAGCGCAAGGAATCGTTGATGAAGGACAAAACCTTCGTAGAGTATTTTCAAGAAGATTAACTACAGACCCAAAAAAAGATTATTTTTTTATGCATCGAGAAACCGGGAGTGTTCGTACTACGATTATTGAGTATGGTTTTGCAGATAGTAAACTAGATGATGTTGAACAGCTCCAAACCTATTGGATGGATTATGCTGAAGCGGTAGTTAAAACTTTTACTACCTTTATTGGTCGTGAATATAAATCTCCGAATCAAATGCTGCCCAAAGTACAAAGAAAAGTAAATGGTCTTTTAAACGGAGAAAGGGTTACTATTGATTCCTATTTAATTAAAAATACAACTTATGTACCCCTTCGTTTTATTGGGGAATCACTTGATGCCAAGGTAGTGTGGGATGCACAAAGGAATGAATATAATATTGTAACAAAAAAATAAATTTTTTTAAAAAATAAACATCTTCTTAAGCCAGTGGGGGAGGGATTTCTATGAAACTTTCTCTACTGGTTTTCAAATTTTTTACAAATTCGATTAAAGTTATTTATGATTTCAGCCGATATAAAAAAGGTACATAGTTTATTATTACAATCTATAGGAGTGGTTACATGTTATTCATAAAATTAACAAAAAACATGTCAACGAGTAAGAAACTATTATTGATATTTGGTGTTCCTCTCATTCTTGGATTAGTATCTTCCATTTTTTTATTGAATCTAAATCAACAGAATGAAAATAAACTTACAGAAACTTTGTATGATATTTCATTTCAAACGAACACACTTATTTTAGATGCAGATAAAGATTTGTATCAAGCATTGGTTACATATCTGACTCTAACAAGAAAAGAAAACGCGAATAAAGAAGAATTACGCCAAGAAGTGCAGACAAAAATAGCCAATGCCAATGAAAAAGTGGATGAAGCTCTATCGATAGTCACAGAGTATCAATTAGAAGATTTAACTATAGCAGCTACTTCTATAGGGGAAGAAGCTGATGAGTCAGAATCATCGAGTAATAAGAATACAATTAAAAAATATCTTTCCGAATTCAACACGCAATTTGAATCCTGGGCAAGAATTACAGATGTAGAAAACCCCACATATGACTTGTATTTTATGGCTCTGCCATATTTTGAAGCAGGGCGAGAAAAATTAAAGATATCAGGTGATATATTAAACGGATATGCAAAGAAAAGCATTCAAGAAATACATACGTCAAACCAAAGGACGAAAATATGGATTTACATCATTTACGCTATTATCTTCGTATTAATTACGATAAGTGGATTAATTTTTATTAGAGAAAATGTAAAGCTTATAAAGGGAGTCGCTAAGAAAATTGACCATGTGAAAGAAGGAAATCTACTAGTTGAACCTTCCGACGTGTATACAAAAGACGATATGGGACAAATGGTACAAAATTTGGATGTGATGATCTTCAAATTAAAAGACCTCATACATGGTATTGTTGAGCAATCCAGAACGGTAGCAACATCATCGACAGAACTGACACAAAGTACGCAGGAATCTTCTGCAGCTTCAAATCATGTTGCTGAGAATATTCAGACGATTACTGAAGGAATCGAAGTTCAAACAAAAACGGCAGATGAAACGAGCAGAGCCGTAGAGGAAATGGCGTCAGGTATTCAAAGAATCGCTGAAAGTACGACATTTATTTCTGAACTTTCACAAAAAACAGATCAACAATCTGATAAAGGAAATCAAGTGATTGTTGAATTGAACAATCAGATCGTAACCATGTATAACACGGTTCAGGAATTATCAACGACTGTAGATTCTTTAAATCAGCGTTCCGATAAAATCGGTGCTATTATGGATGATATTACAGGGTTTGCAAGCCAAACCAATTTGCTCTCCCTTAATGCTTCGATTGAAGCAGCTAGAGCAGGAGAACACGGACGAGGATTTTCAGTGGTTGCGGATGAGATTAGAAATCTAGCTTCTAGTTCATTAAAATCAGCAGATAATATTCAGAAACTAATCATAGAAACGCAGAAAGAAATTACGATGGTATCTAAAAACATGACATTAGCAGTTGAAGAGGCAGAAAAAAGTAATCAGTCTATGGTAGAGGTCAGTCAAGATTTTAATAAAATTTCAAATAACGTAAAAGAGATTGATACTCACATTCAAGAGACGTCTGCGATTACAGAAGAGCTTTCTGCAAGTTCAGAAGAAGTTGCAGCTTCGATGGAGCATTCCAATTCTACTGCGCATGAGATTTTTAGTAAATCTCAAAATGTCGCTGCAGCAACAGAGGAACAATTGGCACTGATGGAAAATATGGATGACTCGGCAAAGAGACTAATGGAAATTGTGAATCAATTAAACCATTCTATATCCAATTTTAAAGTATAGTTTTTTTAAAGGGTACTTGAATTTGTTAAATTAAAGAATATTAGTGTATAATAAGAGTAAGAATAATAAAAGACCGCAGACGCGTGAACGTCTACGGTTAAAATGTACAAAAGATTGCCTAAGGGCAGTCGGCGTCTTCAAGAAATAGACCTTCAGAGCGCTAACTCAAGGGAGGTCTATTTTATTACGGTGATTAATACCACAATAAAAGAAAGTAACGTCAGGATAAATATCCCAAATCTAAGCATTAAAGATAATGCTTCGTGTACTTTCATAAGCATCACCTCCTCTCATGAGGAAGTACGCCGAACCTGCCCTTGAAGTCTAGCCACGCACTCTCGTGACTTCGTTAGTGGCGACATATGTTGTAAAAATATCAAATAATACTAGATTACATTTTCTCAGATACATATGTTAAAGTAAATGTAAGAGATGTAATTTAATGGTAGGAGTGTATAAAGGCAGAGGATACATCTACTCAATCCAATATCATATTGTTTGGTGCGTCAAATATCGACACAGAGTAATCGAAGGAAATATAGATGATCGATTAAAAGAAATCATACATAAAATAGCCAATGATAATGATTTTACTATAGAAGAAATAGAAACAGATAAAGATCATATCCACTTACTAATCGCTTGTTCACCACAACATTTTATTCCTAACATGATGAAAGCTTTAAAGGGTGTTAGTGCTAGAATGCTTATGAAAGAATATGGAAATGAATTAAAGCAGAAGTTGTGGGGAGGACATTTATGGAATCCTTCATATTTCATCGCAACGGTTAGTGAAAACACTGAAGAACAAATAAGAAATTATATCCAAAGTCAAAAACAAAAATAGAAAGCGAGGTGAATTATCTATGTTTAAAGCCTATAGATATCGCCTTATTCCTAATGATGAACAAAAAGTACAACTGGCTAAAACATTTGGATGTTGTAGATTTGTTTATAATCAAATACTAGCCAGAAAGATAGATTTATATAAAAATAGTCGAAAATCGATTAGCAAAACGGATTGCAACAACTACTGCAATAGAGAATTAAAAAACGAATTTATATGGCTTAAAGAAGTGGATAAATTCGCCTTAACCAACGCTATTTATGACTTAGATACAGCTTATCAGAATTTTTTCCGTGAAATCAAAAATGGGAATAAAAATCAGGGACTTCCTAAATTTAAATCCAAAAGAAATCGTTATTATTCTTACAAAACGAATTTCACAAATAATAACATAAAAGTAGATTTCGAGAATAATAGAGTACAGTTGCCTAAACTAAAATGGATATCCTGTAAACTACACAGACAATTCGATGGCGTGATTCAATCAGCTACTATAAAACAATACCCTAGTGGCAAGTATTTTATAAGCATATTGGTTGATACAGACATCAGAGAATTACCAAAAAATAATAACATCATTGCGTTTGATTTAGGAGTTAAAGAGTTCTTAGTGGATAGTAATGATAAGCATATAGACAATCCTAAAACAATATATAAATATGAACAGAAACTAGCTAAGTTGCAAAGGCAATTTGCTAAAAAACAAAAAGGAAGCAACAACTGGAATAAACACAGAATTAAAGTAGCAAGACTTCATGAAAAAATCGCTAACATTAGAATAGATTTCTTAAATAGGTTATCTTCACAAATTATTAATGATAACCAAGTGATAATAAGTGAGGACTTAAATATTAAAGGAATGCTAAAAGATTCTAAATTAGCAAAATCGATTAGCGATGTATCGTGGGGTGAATTTACAAGGCAGTTAGAATATAAGGCAGATTGGTATGGAAGAACTTATCATAAAATAGATCGATGGTTTGCAAGTAGTCAAACATGCTCATCCTGTGAACATAAGAATAAAAGTGTTAAGCTGTTGACGATCAGAAAATGGGAATGTGATAAGTGCAAAACAATTCATCAAAGAGATGAAAATGCAAGTATAAATATTCTCAATAAAGGTTTAAAAGAATTAGGGTTATTCGCATATAGATAAGAAAATAGGGCAGGAAGTGTCCGAATTAACGCCCATGGAGATAGTAGGTAACGAGGTCTGAGAAGTGGGAAACTCTAGCAGTAATACTAGAAGCACGCGACTTTAGTCGTGTGATCTTCACTCTATGTACCTATCTATTATACCGTTGTTTCCTTAGTTGATAGACAGTTTGTATAAAAAGCTACTATATTATTAAGATGACAGTTAGAACTATAATCGTTGTGATGAATTCCAATGATGATCGTCAAACCTATTTTTGATGCATTAATAGAAGCTAGTTTCAATAAATATATATGAATATAAAAGAAATGAGGGATTTTAATGAACGCTCACGAAATTGATTATTTTATATCAGGAGAAGAAATGCAGTATGTTGAAGTAGAATTAGATCCAGAGGAAAGTGTCATCGCCGAAGCGGGCAGCTTAATGATGATGGAAGATCATATTGAGATGAATACGATTTTTGGTGATGGCACGAATCAAGATAAAGGTCTGATGGGTAAATTATTCGGTGCAGGGAAACGGTTAGTAACAGGTGAAAGCTTGTTTATGACTTTATTTACGAATAAAGGTCATGGTAAACGCAGAGTCAGTTTTGCTTCACCGTATCCTGGCAAAATCATCCCTATGGATTTAAGCGAAATGGGTGGTAAAATCATTTGCCAGAAGGACTCCTTCCTATGCGCAGCAAAAGGAGTATCTATTGGAATTGCCCTGCAAAAAAAATTAGGAGCAGGTTTCTTCGGTGGAGAAGGTTTTATCATGCAGAAACTTGAGGGAGATGGAATGAGTTTTGTACATACTGGAGGTACGGTATGTAAAAAGCAACTTCAACCAGGTGAGGTATTAAGAGTTGACACTGGGTGTTTGGTTGCAATGACTCAGGATGTAGAATATGATATTGAATTTGTTAAAGGAATTAAAACAGCCATTTTCGGAGGAGAAGGACTCTTCTTTGCTACATTAAGAGGACCTGGTACGGTTTGGATTCAATCCCTGCCATTTAGTCGAATGGCGGATCGAATCGTTTCTGCATCTGGGGCTACGGGCAGAAAAGAAGAAGGTAGTGTACTTGGAGGTTTAGGAAGACTTATAGATGGAGATTGATAACGAAATCAATATATTTTTCTAATAAAATGATCAGTTCAACCAACGTTTATCGCTAATTTGTACTATTGATTGTCTTAAGGCTTATCTATTGTAGAAATAAAAGGTGGATAAACTAGGGAAAGTTTTATTTTTAATAATAGGAATTTAATTATACAGTTAAGAGGAATTGAAAATAGCGGGAAATTGTGGTCTTATTCTTATAACATTAGCTCAAAATAATAAATAGCGGGAATTAGTGGTCTTATTACGCCAATATTTGCATCATTCTACCTTATCTGGGCTAAAAACAGTGATATAAGACCTTTATTTCCCGCTATTTTTTTAGAATCTTCAAAAAGCATGGAATAAGACCATGTATTCCCTTTATTTTTACCAATTTTTAATACATGAATATTTTGATATGAAAGCAGGAAATGAAGTTGAAAAAGTAGAAATAGTAGAAAAAGATGATGTAGACAAAACTCTCCATTTTCCACCAAAAATTTTGACTCCTTTTTAAACATTCTGAACAAACTATATGAATAAACTATAACAACATACTCATACTCAGAATGGAGAGAGATTTATGCATCATGAGCTTTGTTATGTAGCCATTGGTGATTCATTAACTGTTGGTGTAGGTGCACCTGAGGGTAGAGGATTTGCAAGTAGATACCACACACTGCTTGAACAAAATTTATACAAAAAGATACATTTTACGAATGCGGGGATTTCAGGGGCAACTTCACAGGACGTTTTAGAATTAATCACACTTGATTCATCCATGCAGAAAGAACTAAAGGAGGCTGATATTATTACAATAACGGTGGGTGGCAACGACTTACTTCGAGCTGCCGAATTGTATTTTACCGATCAAGAAATTAAACATATGATTGGTGCATTAAAAAAATTCAAAAAAAATATGAGGGAAATTGTCGGCTTGATCAAAAAGTTTAAAGATGATAGGTTAGATCATTGTATGATTAACATAACGAATCTTTACAATCCTAAACCTCAAATGTTAGATGCACAGTTTGTAGTGAATCGTTTTAACAATATGATACAGAGATTTCATAAAGGTAATATCCGTGTTGCTAATGCCTATCAAGCTTATATTGGAAATGAAGAACAATATTTGTTTTCAGATCAAGTGCATCCCAACTCGAAAGGTTATGAGGTGCTGGCAAATGTTTTCCACCATCTTGGCTACGAGCCATTAAAATTAAAATAATGGATCGGACAGACATTCAAAAAATAAAACACTAAAATATATCTAGTGTTGAAAGCGCTACCACAAAAAGCAAAACCATTAAAATACAACTTATGAATTTAACACGCTTCACAATACGATATGACCAAAACAGTAAGTTAGTCCATAATGGCATGATACTTATATTTCAGCCATAAAATATAAAACAATGAGAGAAAAAAAGTAGTGGAATTAACTCTACTATAAATACGTCAATAACTACTATAAAAATATTAGGAATAGGGGCTGAACTATGAACATCATGGTGTGTCTTAAACAAACCTTTGATACAGAGGATAAAATAATCATTAGAGAGGGTCAGATTAGTGAAGATGGTGTGAAATTCATCATCAATCCTTATGATGAATACGCTTTAGAAGAAGCTATTCGCTTAAAAGAGCAATTTGGAGGTTCAGTTACAGCAATCTCAGTTGGTCCCACTCGTGTGGAGAGTGCATTAAGAACAGCTCTGGCTATGGGAGCGGATCAAGCGATATTAATTGATGATGAAAGATTGTTTGGTGATGAATTCACTACTTCTAAAGTTTTGGCTGCAGTATTAAAACAACAGGAGTTCGACTTGATTTTAGGAGGGTATATGTCAGTTGATAATGGTGCAGCTCAAGGAGGAGCACGTTTGGCAGAAGAGTTAGATCTTCCTCATATTTATGCGGCAATAAAAGTAGAAGTGAATGGATCTCAAGTTGAGGTTCAAAGAGATGTAGAGGGAGATATTGAAGTCATTGAAGCAGAACTACCCCTTTTAATTACAGCACAGCAAGGTTTAAACGAACCGAGATACCCTTCTTTACCAGGCATCATGAAAGCAAAGAAAAAACCAATTCAACATATCACTGCGGAAGAGCTTTCTATTGATCTCACACAAATACATGCAAAAACAAACATTAAAGATATTACTCTACCACCTGAAAGGCAGGCAGGAAGAATGCTGCAAGGTGAATTAAACGATCAAGTGAATGAACTAGTCCAATGTTTACAAAAAGAGGTGAATGCAGTTGGCTAAACATGTTGTAGTATTCGCAGAAACCAAAAATGGTAGTTTACGAAACGTATCCTTTGAAGTTTTAGAAGCAGCAAGAAGAGTGAACGATGGAGGTTTGATTACAGCTGTTTTATTCGGCAGCCAACCTGAAGCTCTAGCAGATTCGCTGACTGAATATGGTGCAAGTGAAGTTTTATTCGTAGAAAACAAATTATTGGATACGTATACTACCGATGGATATACACAAGCATTCACTTCCATCATTGAAGATAAAAACCCAGACATCATATTCATACCACATACGGCTATAGGCAAAGATTTTGCTCCTCGTGTAGCAGCTCGATTAGGCTGTGGGTTAATTACAGATTGTACGGATGTCGAAATCAGTGAAGGAAATATTGTTTTTACCCGACCGATTTACGCAGGTAAGGCTTTTCAAAGGAGGGTGGTATCTCATGATAAGATTTTTGCTACAATACGGCCAAACAATATACCATGCTCTAAAATGGATCAACATGAAACTGCAAAAAAAATTCAAAAGACAATAAACCTGGATGAGATTAAAACTACGGTAAAAGAAGTCATACAAAAAACTACGGATGGGATTGACTTATCCGAAGCAAAAATCATTGTCGCAGGAGGTAGGGGGGTGAAAAGCACAGCAGGCTTTGAACCTTTAAAGGAACTAGCACAGGTGATTGGAGCGGCAGTGGGTGCTTCAAGAGGTGCTTGTGACGCAGAATATTGTGATTATGCACTTCAAATTGGCCAAACAGGGAAAGTAGTAACCCCTGATTTATATATCGCATGTGGTATTTCAGGTGCGATACAGCATTTGGCAGGCATGTCGAACTCAAAAATCATAGTGGCGATTAATAAGGACCCAGAAGCCCCAATATTTGATATTGCAGATTACGGTATTGTAGGAGATTTATTTGAAGTAGTCCCATTATTAACGAAACAGTTTGAGCGAGTGTTATCAGATCATAGCTGATCTGATTCCAATTGCATCAAAACACGTTTCTATAAAGAGATGAATAGATCGAGTTTTATAAATTTAAATAAAGAGGTGGTACTGATGGCAAACAATCCATGGAATAATTTTTATCCAACGGAGATTCAACCACACCTTGATTATCCTGACTATCGAATCTCAGATTACTTAAAGTTGACCGCAGAACAATTTCCTAACAACAAAGCGATTCATTTCTTTGGCAAAGAAATGACCTTCCAGGAGCTATTAACACGTTCGTATCAAGTCGCAAATGGACTGAAGGAATTGGGTGTGAAGAAGGGGGATCGCGTAGCGATAATGTTACCGAATACGCCTCAGTTTGTATATTGTTATTTCGGCATTTTATTTGCAGGAGGTATCGTTGTACAAACGAATCCATTGTATGTGGAACGAGAGTTAGAACATCACTTTTCAGATTCGGGGGCTAAGATCATTTTTTGTTTAGATTTGGTCTATCCGCGAGTAAAAGCTGTCAAAGAAAAGGTAGGTTTGGAACATATTTTCACCACAAGTATACCCGATGGGCTTCCACCACTCAAAAAAATGTTATATCCTCTAGTTCAAAAAATCAAAAAAGGACCCACTGTAGATATCGACTATAGCAAAGAACCGATTCAAACTTTACACCAATTTATGGAGAACGCCAAAGATACACCTGTGGAAGATCCTTGTGTTCCCGAGGATATAGCTGTTCTTCAATATACTGGAGGTACAACAGGAACACCAAAAGGCGTCATGTTAACGCATAAAAATTTAGTGGCCAATGTAACACAATGTCAGGCTTGGGCTTATCATACTGAAAGAGGAGAAGAAACTGTATTAGCTGTAGTACCGTTATTCCATGTGTATGGGATGACGATTTGTATGCTTTTTGCAGCAGCACATGCAGCTAAACTGGTTTTAATTCCTAAATTTGATATTGATGTCATGATGAAGACGATCAAAACACAAAGACCAACATTTTTCCCAGGCGCTCCAACCTTGTATCAAGGAATTATAAATCATCCGAAAGTAACCGAAACAGATCTATCTTCTATCAAGTTTTGTATTAGTGGATCGGCTCCATTACCTCTAACCACACAAGCTAAGTTTGAGGAACTAACTGGTGGGAAATTAGTGGAAGGCTACGGCTTATCTGAATCCTCGCCTGTCATTTGTGGGAATCCAGTATGGGGGAAAAGTGTGAATGGAAGTATTGGTATCCCATGGCCCGATACAGAATGCAAAGTGGTCAATCCTGAAGGTGAAGAAGTAAAAGCAGGTGAATTAGGAGAAATCATTGGCAAAGGCCCGCAGATCATGAAAGGGTATTGGAACAAACCAGAAGAGACCGAGGCGACCTTAAAAGATGGGTGGTTATACACAGGGGACATGGGTTATATGGACGACAATGGTTATTTCTACGTTGTAGATCGGAAAAAGGACCTCATCATTGCTGGAGGGTACAATATATATCCAAGAGATGTGGAGGAAGTTTTATATGAGCATCCTGTTGTGAAGGAAGTGATTGTTTTAGGTATTCCTGATGAATATCGAGGTGAAACCGTCAAAGCTTATATCGTAAAAAAAGAAGGGTTCACGATTTCAGAGGAAGCATTAGACCAATACTGTCGCTCCAAGCTTGCTGCCTATAAAGTACCTAGAATTTACGAGTTCCGAGATGAACTGCCTAAGTCCATCGTAGGTAAAATATTACGCAGAAAATTAAAAGAAGAGGAAGAGGAAAAATTAGCTTAAGGAGTGGTGATTATGGAGAGAACAATTCGTAAAGCAGCAGTTTTGGGCTCAGGTGTGATGGGAGCGACAATCGCTGCACATTTAGCGAATGTAGGTATTCAAACCTTACTGTTAGACATGGCTCCAAAGGGAGAAACAGATCCGAACAAGATGAATGACATCGTTGAAGCCTCTAAAAAAAATCTGTTGAAAAACAAACCAAGTCCCCTATTCACAAAAGAGGTTTTAAATCGTATAGAGGTAGGCAATTTTGATGACGATTTACACCGTATTGCAGATGTGGATTGGGTGATCGAAGTCATTATTGAAAACCTTGAAATTAAACAAGGATTTTTCAAAAAAATAGAACAATTTTGGAACCCAGGTACCATTGTGAGCTCTAATACTTCTGGTATCTCCGTTCACGCTATATGTGAAAATAACTCAGAGCAGTTTAAAAAACACTTTTTAGGCACTCATTTTTTTAATCCACCTAGATATATGAAACTGCTTGAGTTTATCCCTACTAAACATACAGATCCAAGCATCGTTTCTTTTATGAAAAGTTTTTGTGAGAAGAAATTAGGAAAAGGAGTAGTTATTGCCAAAGACACACCTAACTTTATTGCAAATCGGATCGGTACCTACGGTCTTTTAAGCTCTCTTAAACAGATGGGAAAACTAGGTTTGACAATATCAGAAGTAGATGAACTGACAGGTCCTTTAATAGGAAGACCCAAAAGTGCTACATTTCGTACATTGGATTTAGTAGGTATTGATACGTTTGTTTTAGTTTCAAATAATATGTATGAAAATGTATCAGATCTTGAAGAGAAGGAAATATTCAAAGTCCCTGAACTGATGGAATACATGGTCGAACAAGGATACATAGGGGATAAAGCAGGATCTGGTTTTTATCAGAAAAAACGTACGGATAAAGGAAAAGTGATTTTAGAACTTGATGTTGCAAATAAAACGTACATTCCTAGAAGTAAAAGCAACTTGAAATCCGTAGAGGCAGCAAAAAATGCAAAAGGACTAAAAAACAAATTAAAAGCCCTGATTGAATCAGATGATAAAGGCGGAAAGTTCACTTGGGAACTAATGAAGAATGGCTGGTTATATGCTGCAAACAAAGTCTTTGAAATATCGGATGATATTCAAGCTGTGGATGAAGCCATGAAATGGGGATTTAATTGGGACCTTGGACCATTTGAAGCCTGGGATGCAGTAGGCGTTGTAGATACCGTTTCAAGAATGAAAGAAGAAGGTGAGAAAATCCCTGCGTGGATTGAATCCATGCTTGCCTCAGGAAAAACCTCTTTTTATGAAAAACAAGGTGACAAAACCTTTTATATTCAAATCGATGGTGGTTTAAAAGAAAAGGAAGTTCCAAAGGAGATTATTACTTTAGATCAAATCAAAGAAAAAAACGGAGTGATCAAGAGTAATACAGGGGCTAGCTTATTTGATATTGGAGACGATATCGCCTGTCTACAATTCCATTCTATGAACAATACGATCGGACCTGATGTTTTACAAATGGTTCCCATCTCTTTAGAGGAGGTTCGTAAAAATTATCGAGGTTTGGTCATTGGACATCAAAAAGGGAAGAACTTTTGTGTAGGTGCCAATTTAATGATGCTGCTGATGGCGGCACAAGACGAAGATTGGTTTGAGATTGAACAGATGATTCAAGGTTTTCATCAAATGGCGATGGGATTAAAGTACTTTGAAAAACCAATTGTCACTGCTCCGTTTGGTATGACGTTAGGTGGTGGTGTAGAAGTTTGTTTACCATCTGCTCATGTGCAAGCATCTGCTGAAACTTATATGGGCCTCGTTGAGATGGGGGTTGGTTTGATCCCAGCAGGTGGGGGTACCAAAGAAATGTTAGTTCGATCTACCTCCCCTGTTGATATTGACAAAACGATTGACTTACAGCCATTTGTGAACCGTGTATTTGAAACGATTGGTATGGCAAAAGTTTCTACGAGTGCATCGGATGCTAAGGATCTTGGTTTATTAAAAGCATCAGATCGAATTACGATGAATCCAGATCATTTAATTTATGATGCAAAACAAGCGGCGCTCGGGATGTCCATTGCTGGTTATGAGCCGCCAATACAGAAGAAAGTAAGAGTGGTGGGTGAACCAGGACTCGCTGCATTGAAAATGGGATTATATCAAATGAAAATGAGTGGATTTATCAGTGAGCATGATGAGCTAATTGGCACACAGCTTGCTAATATATTATCTGGTGGTAAGGTAGCGGCGAATAGTCTCGTTTCCGAAAAGTATTTACTGGAATTAGAACTTGAGGCCTTTTTAAGTTTATGTGGTGAACCGAAATCACAAGAACGTATACAGCACATGTTACTAACAAGAAAACCGTTACGTAATTAAGTTTCAAGTGACTCTTTTTGAGGAGGAGATAGGATGAAGGAAGCAGTTATTGTTTCAGCAGTTAGAACTCCGATGGGCAAAGCTCATAAAGGTTCACTTGCTCAAACCCGTGCAGAGGATTTAGGGGCTTTAGTTGTTGAAGAAGTGATTAATCGAACCACAGGTTTAACAAAACAGAAAATAGAAGATGTTATTATCGGATGCGCGATGCCAGAAGGTGAGCAGGGTTTGAATATGGGACGGATTATATCCTTGCGTGCAGGTTTACCGGACCATGTACCTGCGTTAACCGTGAATCGATTTTGTGCCTCAGGTTTACAATCCATTGCTTTTGCAGCGGAACGAATACAATGTGGTTCTGCAGAAGTGATGGTAGCTGGTGGGGTGGAGAGCATGAGTCATGTTCCTATGTCGGGGTTTAAACCACAACCGAATCCTTATTTAGTAGATTCACGTCCTGAGGTATATATTCAAATGGGCGTTACTGCAGAAAATGTTGCGAAAAAATATGATATCAACCGCGAAAAACAAGATGCTTTTGCAGTAAGAAGTCACCAAAAAGCCGCCTCAGCGATCAATGAGGGAAAATTTAAAGAAGAGATTGTCCCTGTCTCTGTGAAACAATCGTTTATAAGTGAAAGTGGGAAACAAGAAGAGACTTCATTTTTATTAGAAACAGACGAAGGAGTGCGTCCTGATACTTCTATTGAAGTACTCTCTAGATTAAAACCTGCTTTTTTTACAAAAGGGACAGTAACCGCAGGGAACTCCTCTCAAATGAATGATGCGGCATCTGCCGTCGTTGTCATGTCTCGTGAAAAAGCAGAACAATTGGGTTTAAAACCGCTGGCTATCTTTCGATCCTTTGCAGTATCAGGAGTAGCACCTGAGATTATGGGTATCGGCCCAGTAGAAGCGATACCCAAAGCGATAAAACAAGCAGGTTTAACGTTGCAGGATATCGATCTTTTTGAAATAAATGAAGCATTTGCTGCACAATGTGTAGCAGTAATTGAACAAGTAGGTATAGATATAGATAAAGTGAATGTCAATGGAGGTGGTATTGCTTTAGGTCATCCACTTGGTTGTACAGGAACAAAATTAACAACCACTTTATTACATGAAGCAAGAAGGAGAAAGAGCAAATTTGGAGTGGTAAGCATGTGCATAGGTGGAGGTATGGGAGCTGCTGGAGTATTTGAATTTGTTTAATGCATAACAAATCTAGTAGTGAGTTTCATTCATACTTGTTTCACATATAAAATCATTTGAAGAAGGGAGGAACGTTTGTCAAAACATATTGTAAAACTTCATGAAAACATGACATACGAACTTCATTCTTTAAAATGTTAATCTTTATATTGATGTGGAAACAGTAACTTTCCATTTATATTTGGCTTAGGACAGCTTTAGTTTTGACGACGGAATACAATGAAAGCCAATAACCGCGTGAAAGGTGGCAGCTTTTTACTAAGTGAGGTGGATGCTTCTGCAGTGTTTACACCAGAGGATTGTACTGAAGAACATCTTATGATTGCAAACTTATCTGAAAGCTTTATTGACCAAGAAATTGATCCTTATGATGATGTATTGGAAGCACAGGACTTCACTTTGTTAGTAAAGCTGGTTAAAAAAGCAGGAGAGTTAGGTTTGTTAGGTGCTTCGGTGCCGGAAGAGTATGGTGGGACTAATTTAGATCGAATTAGTTCCACTTTAATTTCTGAAAAAATGGTACGCAGCAGCTCTTATTCACTAACCATCGCGGCTCACATTGGGATTGGAACTTTGCCCATCGTTCTGTTCGGAACAAAAGAGCAAAAACAAAAATATTTACCTCATTCAGTGAGTGGTGATCAAATTTTTGCTTATTGTTTAACTGAACCTTCTTCTGGTTCCGATGCGTTGAATGCAAAAACCACAGCGGTGTTAAGTGAGGATGCTACACACTACATTTTAAATGGAACCAAACAATTTATTACGAATGCAGCTTTTGCAGATGTGTTCATCGTATATGCGAAAGTGGATGGTGAAAGCTTTTCCACATTTATTGTAGAAAAAAAGTTTAAGGGTGTCTCCACAGGTGCAGAGGAGAAAAAAATGGGTATCAAAGGTTCTTCCACTCGACAGCTTTTTTTGGAAGATGTTCATGTTCCTACTGAAAATGTATTAGGTGAAGTTGGAAAAGGTCATGTGATCGCATTTAACATCTTAAATCTAGGACGTTATTCACTGGCTGCAGGCTGTGTAGGTTCAAGTAAATGGACCATTGAACTTGCAGTACAATATGGCAGCAAGCGAAAACAGTTTAAAAAAACACTCACTGAATTCCCCTTAATTCAGAAAAAAATTGCAGACATGACGATTTATACTTATGCAGCTGAAAGCATGGTATTTCGCACTGGTGGGTTAATGGATGCAACGAGAAAAACGCTAGAATTAAATGCAGAGGATCATGAAAATGAAGTGATAAAAGGGATTGCTGAATATGCGATCGAATGTTCAATGAATAAAGTGTTTGCAACAGAGTGTTTAGATTTTGTTGCTGATGAAGGTTTACAAGTTCATGGGGGTTACGGATTTATACAAGAATATAAAATCGAACGGATTTATCGAGATTCTAGAATTAATCGCATTTTTGAAGGCACAAATGAGATTAATCGCCTGTTGATTCCAAACCAGTTACTCCGAAAGGCTTTGAAAGGAGAACTTCCACTTATAGATGCGGCAAAAAAACTAGAACAGGAGCTTGTAACCTATATTCCTTCTAAGTGGGATGAAGGGGTACCACTATTGCAAGAAAAAGCAATGTTAAACTCCACTAAAAAAATCTTTTTAATGGTACTAGGAAAAGCGATTCAACAATTTAAACAGCAGTTGGAAGAACAACAAGAAATTTTAGAAATCATTTCAAATTTAGCTATCCAAATTTATGCTATGGAATCGGTTATTTTAAGGACTAAAAAAGCGATTGGCAAAGAAGGTATCGTTAGAGCCAAGCAAAAGTGGAATATTACAGCAGCATTTACCCAAGAAAGTTTCGCCAAGGTCGAGCATATGGCGAAGGAAGCATTTGTTATGATGGAAGATGGGGATGAATTAAAAATGACACTAGCGATTTTAAAAAAACTGGTCCGCTTTAATCCCAGAAACCTACTTCCAATCAAACGCCAAATAGCTGCTGCGATCATTGATAGTAAGAAATATGTTGTTTAAGAGTCTTTTTGTAATATTTTGAATTTTTATAGATGGAAAGTACCTTATAGAGTAGGTTATTTTAACCGTCCACTTTAATGGGTACTTTTTATTTTGTATTTAACAGTTCGTAAGACTATCTCTTCTATTTTAAAATTGTACTGGCTCCATACGCTCATTTAGTTTCCCAAATCCATACCCATTTTCCTCAAGGTAATCCAATAATAGAGGTAAGGATTGCAACGTTTCAGGAATTTCATGTAAGAGGATAACAACGGGTTCTTCCGAACCTTCTTTTTGTTTTATTTGAGTAATAACATGATTTACATACTGTTCATTTCTAAACTTCCAATCTAAACTATCTATATTCCAATCCCAAAGTAGATAATTATTTTCACTCACTTCATTCATATATTCATCGGTCATATAGGGTCTGCTCCCATATGGCGTGCGAATTAAAAAAGACGTAATGCCTGTAATTTCTTCTAAGGTTTGTTGTGTGAGATTCATTTCACTAATGACAGAGTTTCGAGATGCATAAAATGAATTTTTGTTATGAGTTACACCATGCAAGCCCACAGAATGGCCATCAGCGACCATTTGCTGTACTGATTCAGCGTATTTTCTCATACTTGGCTCTAACATAAAAAAAGTAGCCTGCACATCATACTCTTTTAAAAGTTGTAAAATATCGTTTGAAACTGCTCTTGGACCATCATCAAAAGTTAAATAAACCATTTTTTTATTTTCGTTTTTATGATCATAAGTGATATCCTCTAGTTTTTCAGAATTCAAGATCACTTCATCATTTTGTTTTTCTATATTTGATGATTCTAAAGAATTAGTAGGCTTTATATCTGAAATTTCAATATTTGGTTGGAGGGTTGCATCTGTTAGAATATTATTTTCAGAGTTAATGCTTGAATATAGATGTTTTGTACCACCAAAAGTAAATTGCTGTAGACTTATAAAAACAAAGATGCAAAAAAATAATAAAATTGCTATTTTTTTTATTTTAAATGGTTTTATGGTTCTTTGGATGTTCTTCTCTTGTTTGTGACCTGTAAGCAATTCTGGTTGTTTAAACATGAGCTTGTTCGATTCCCCTTCCTTGTATTCTATCTGGTACTAATGATAGAAAAAATCTGATAGGAAAGGGTAACAAAAAGATGACAATAACCAACTGGTTATTGTCATCTTTTTGTCATAATAATGTTCGACTACTGGGAGGTTCCGAATCTCAAAGGGTATAAAATCATCCTTAATATGTACGTGAAACTTCCGGGGAAGACTTAGCGGCGCTCACCAGTAATAATATGGCTGTAATGATATGCATAATCATTCCTACAATAGGAATCCATGCTATACATGAAGTTATGATTCCTACAATGCTTGGAGTTTTGGTTGAACCTTCTTTCGAACAAACGGCTAGTGTAATAATGTGTAATACTAGCATTATAATTAATGGTGTCCAAGCTAGCCCTAATACGATGGAACCACCAAGGATAGGTATGCCTAATATAGCTTCTAGCCCCCCTGTCACCCATTTTAAATTTTTTGATGCACCCATTTACATTCCTCCTAAAATTAGAAAATAAAATATTATCATAGATGTTGTTAATTATAGATTGTTATTTTGTTATATTCGGTTGATTTTAAGATTATACCATACACAGCTATTTAACATATGAAAAAAAAGGACATCCAGAGAGTTTGAGATGTCCTTAAAAACATTACTTACTTTAAATAAAGAAGAAAAATGGTAATAAAAATAATGTTGCTATAGCTGCAAAACCTAGTGCAAACCGTGCGCCCAAAAATGGGAAGAAGGAGACCGATGCTTTATCTTTTGCATTTTTAAGCTGAGCTTTCGCTTTTTTAGAACTTGTAGTTGAGATGTTTGAGAGCCCTGCATAACCAGATTCAAAATGTAAATGTCCTCCAGAAACCTCACAAAGACAACCATGTACTGCTGAGCCGTCATGTAGTACCGCACAGACATGCTGACCTACATATTGATTGCAATTTGATTCATTTATAGGATATATCTCTTGCATGATACTTTTCCTCCTTTCTATACAACCTGTATAAAAGTAATTTAACAACCTTTGAATAGGATATTTCTTGATATTGTATGCACTACTGTGCTCTTGTGCTTGGATATTTGTCTATTTTGAGATATTCTAAAAGAAGATTATTCTTGTTTCCTTTATAAAATTTCTTTTGGAGGTGAGGTTTGTGTGAAAATAAACGTTTATTCACATGAACAACAAGGTTACGGTGAGTTTGACGGAAAAAAAATAACGGAACAAAAACCAATTGGTTTTCCTGGGGAAGGTTCTGAGGTTAAAAGGGTAGGGCCATTATTTTACTGGGCATGGTTTTTTGCTAAGAAGGAAGGTTTTATCCCCTCTCATCCTCATCAAGCTTTTGAAATTATTACTTATGTGATCCATGGTATAGCAGAACATGGGGATTCATTAGGAATTAAAAGTAAGATTAACGCAGGTGGGGCACAAGTGATGCAAACGGGTTCAGGCGTACAGCATCAGGAAAAATTTATCGGACCTGACATGGAGGGGTTTCAAATTTGGTTGGAACCTTCAATTAAAGAAGCAGTAGGTCGAGCACCAGCTTACTTTGAATATGAGCAAGATGCTTTCCCTGTGAAAGAAGAGAATGGGGTAACAACTAAAACAGTCATCGGTGAGGGTGCTCCGATTCAGTTAGAAACAGATGTGAAGATGTGGGATATTAGCATAGAAGGGAATGGATCTACCTCTATTCCAACTGCGGATGGCTATAGTTTATGTATTCTTGCAGTTAGAGGTGACGGCGAATGGCAATTGAACCAGAGTACAGTTCCTTTTAATAAAAAAGATTTTACGGTGATTGAATCCACAACAAATATAAATGCAGTTGTTCATAATAGAAGCAAATTTGAATTGTTGCAAATTTTTTGTATAGAGGTTCCTACTGAAGTGGACTATCCACTATACCCTAAAAGATAAGAGTCACCTTCAATCGTCTTTCAACATACATTGTGAAGTGTGGATGAAACACTGAATAAAAGCAGTAAGTGGACACCAAGTTATAGGATGTATATAAACATGTGCGAATAACTTTTAATCTATCTAGGTTAGCGTTATTCGCACTGTTCAATTATCATCTATCCATCTGATAAACTTGTTCATTTTTTGCTTGCGTTTTTGCTTTTTCTTGTTTAATTTTATGCATAATTGTTTTTACTTCTGATTGTTTTTCAGCATTATTTTCAGTAGGCATGACGGTTACGTTTTTCTTCTCTTCCATTTTACTCTCACCAGAGAAAATTCCACCTTCATCAACCTTAATTGAACCTACGGTAATGTCTCCGATTACTTTACCTGTATTAGTGATGGCTAATAACCCACTTGTGTTAATTGTACCTCGTATAATACCTGAAGTGGTGACATTTTTCGCTTTAATATTAGATTGTACAATAGCATCTACTCCGATGACTAGATCTCCAGCGCATTGAATGTCTCCAGAAACTTGACCTTCAATTCGTAAGCTGGCTTTTGTTTTTAATTCCCCTTCAAATGTTGTTTCTTTTCCAATTACAGTATCAATTGAATTGGGGTTTGCTTCTGATTTTTTAAACATTTCCCTTACCTCCTGTTATTTCATTTCTCTCCCTTTAGATAAGGATATGGATTAGTAGGATATCCACGATTTAGAACCTCATAATGTAAGTGTGTTCCTGTACTTCGTCCAGATGATCCCATTAAACCGATTTTACCTCCTTTTGTTACGGAGTTCCCTTCTTTCACTAAAATCTCGGACAAATGCATATATAACGTTTTTACCTCATTTGTATGATTAATCAGGATAAAATTTCCTAGTTGATAATCAAATCCTATTTCTTCAACCGTTCCATCTGCTGTTGTATAGATTGAATCATTATAATTTCCGTCTATGTCTATACCTGTATGAAGACTATCTACATTTGTATAAGGGTCCTTGCGAATTCCATACCAAGAAGTAACTCTTTTTGAATTCGTTGGCCATATGGAGGGAGTTATTCTCATTAAATCAACTTTTTCCTGCATTGTTTTTTTGAGTTCTTCAAGATTACTAGATAACATACTCACTTCCCTTTTTAGACCATCCACATATTCATCAGATTCAGTAATTAAGTTTTCCAAATACTCTTTTATGGGAAGTTCTTGTCCCCCAACACCTATAGAAAGATGTCCATTCTTAGAGTCCTCTGAAAGATCCTTTATTGAATATGATGCCTCTTCTGTTAAGTTTAATAGGTCTTGTTCTAGTTCTCTCAACTCATCAATTTGTTGTTTGATTACATCTACTTCGGATGTAAGTTCTAATATGTTATCTTGTAATTGATCTATCGTTTGGTTTTTTTCTAGAAGCTTATCTTGATACGAATTATTATTCGATACAATTTGTTCTGAGAGCTCGTTGATTTCACTGAATGATTTAAAATGGAGGTTATACTGCCAACCGAAAATGATGAGAATGGTAAGAACGGTAACTAAAGGAATCAGAGTTAGTAAATAAGGTGGAAACCGAATTCTCCTTATGGATTGTTGCGCATTTGGGATAAACATAAAGGTGAACTTATTTTTTCTCATGGGAACCCCTCTTAAGTTTGAAATATTCTCGTAAGTTAAATATATGTTTGAAGCGGACGGGATATACGAACTAAATCTATGAATATTTTACTTGACTAAAGCTTTTGTTGTAGATTACGATTAGGGTTATAAATAAAACAGAAAGGAAACATTACTTATGGCAGGGAATGAGAAAGATTTAAGAATACGAAGTAAAGTGATCAGTGAAGGTGCCAACAAAGCACCGAATCGTGCGATGTTAAGAGCAGTAGGTTTTACAGATGAAGACTTTAAAAAGCCGATGGTAGGGGTAGCGAGTACTTGGAGTGAGGTTACGCCTTGTAATATGCATATTGATAAGCTTGCCATTCAAGCTAAAGAAGGAGTGTCTCAAGGTGGAGGGGCTCCATTAATATTTAATACAATTACAGTATCAGATGGTATTGCAATGGGACATGAAGGAATGTTTTACTCTTTACCAAGCCGTGAAGTTATAGCTGATTCAATTGAAACAGTAATGGGTGCGGAACGATTAGATGGTGTAGTTGCTATTGGTGGCTGTGATAAAAACATGCCTGGATGTATGATTGCGATTGGTCGGATGAACTTGCCAGCTGTATTTGTATATGGAGGAACCATCCAGCCTGGTAAATGGGAAGGGAAGGATTTAGATATCGTTTCTGCTTTTGAAGCAGTGGGACAGTATAATAAAGGAGATATCGATGCACAAGGGTTAAAAGATATTGAATGTCACGCATGTCCAGGTCAAGGTTCATGTGGTGGGATGTATACTGCGAACACGATGGCATCAGCTATTGAGGCAATGGGGATGAGTCTTCCAAGTAGTTCTTCTAATCCAGCGATTGCCGATTTAAAAGAAGATGATTGTAATAGAGCTGGACAGGCTGTTGTGGATTTATTAAGAAAAGAAATTTATCCAAAAGATATTATGACTAAAAAGGCGTTTGAAAATGCAATTACGGTCGTGATGGCACTGGGTGGATCTACAAATGCTTTCTTACATTTACTTGCGATTGCTCATGCGGTGGATATTGATCTTCAACTTGAGGATTTTGAACGTATTCGTGAGCGTGTACCACATTTAGCAGATTTAAAACCAAGTGGTCGATATGTGATGCAAGATTTATCTGATGTAGGTGGGGTACCAGGGGTAATGAAATTGTTACTAGAACAAGGTTTACTTCACGGAGAATGTATCACAGTTACGGGTAAAACACTTGCTGAAAACTTAGCTGAGCTTCCAGGGTTAAAAGAAGGGCAAGATGTGATCCGTCCATTTGATAATCCTTTGAAACCTCAAGGTCCTCTTGTTGTATTACGAGGAAACTTAGCACCTGAAGGAGCAGTGGCTAAAATGTCAGGTGTGAAAATGAAAAAAATTACAGGCCCTGCTCGTGTATTTGATTCTGAGGAAGCGGCCACTGAAGCATTGCTTGCAGACAAAATTAATAAAGGTGACGTCATTGTCATTCGATATACTGGGCCAAAAGGTGGACCGGGAATGCCAGAAATGTTATCTGTAACTGCCATAGTAATCGGAAAAGGTTTAGGTGGAGATGTTGCGCTGATGACAGATGGAAGATTTTCAGGAGGAACACACGGCTTTGTCGTAGGGCATGTTGCACCTGAAGCGCAAGTTGGAGGTCCTATTGGACTTCTTGAAGAGGGTGACATGATTACCATTGATAGTGAAACACAGGAAATCAAGATGGATGTTTCTGAAGAAGAAATGGAAAAACGTAAACAACAATGGAATGAACGTCCATTAAGATATTCCAGAGGAGTATTGAATAAATACGCAAGATTAGTATCCTCTGCTTCTAAAGGTGCTGTAACGGATTAATTATGTTGATATTTATTCAAGACATGCTTGATCGAGTTATACTTCTAAATGTGATGACTTAACTTGTAAATAGCGGGAATTTGTACCCTTATTTAAAGGAAATTAGCATTATCTTAATAAATAGCGGGAATTTTTGGTCTTATTTCACTCATTTCATCTGTTTTTAATCATTTTGGGTTAAAAACCAATGGAATAAGACCATTTATTCCCGCTATCTTTATTATTCATTCAAAAATAAAGATATAAGACCGTAATTTCCCTCTATTTTCATTACATAGTGAACAATAATGAAGTACTTGCTAATTTTCCCTAATCTTCAAACTAGATGATTTGATTCATCGAAACCAAATTCAGGATGATGTGATGCATCGTGCCCAAACCTTACACATATCTCATTTCCAATCTTTTTCCTCCGATCCATATGAGCAGAAAGATCCCCACAGTAAATATGATTTTCCATGGGTTGTGTGCAATAGAGAATAGATCATAACCTACTAATGATACGAGAAAGCTCATAAAGGCTTTTCCTAAAAGTGTGGCAATAAAAAAAGTACGCTTTGAGACTTTAGATAATCCAGATACGACATTTACTAAAAATGTGGGTGCAAAAGGTAAACATGCCAAAATGAAAATAACAGTAAATCCTCTTTTCTCTATCCAATGAAAAAATCGTTTTGATTTTTTGATTTTCCCTCTATACTTTTTCAAAAATTGATATTTTCTTTTTTTTGAAAACCTGTGTTCTATGTAAGTAGATAATTTTCTGCCTAAAGTTCTGCTAATGATAAAGACACTATAACTCCCAATCGTAATTCCTAGCCATGAAAATAAAAAACCTAAACCAAGTCCGTATACTTGAGCATTTACCAAGACAATCAAAAAAATGGGTAGTATCGGAAGAAAAGATTCTAATATTGGCAGGAGAATTCCTGGAAGTGGTCCAAAAGCTCTATATTTTTCAATAAATAAGAGGATATCCTCTTCTGAAATGTCGGATACTAAATCTAATAAATTGATACGATGCACCTCTCAATAATTTCAAAAATGATGTTAAGGATACGTATATTATTCTCATAAAAACATTTGTTATAACAAAACAAAAAAGATTAACTAACAACTATTATAAGACAATCTAAAATAGAATTGAAGTTTTGAAACAAAAAATGAACTCCCCTTATCGAAGTAATAAATATCGATAAAGGGAGTTGGAGTAAAAAGTTTTTACTGTGTTAATCAATCTAGGAAGAATATTAGTTGATCCCAACAGCATCAAATGCTTGCTGTACGGACGTAACCTCTGAACTATTTGAACCATACAAATCAGATGCAGATTGTTCTGCTGCAGAACGTAACTGACTAAAAGTAGAAGATTCAGTTAAATATTGCGTTAAAGAACGATAGAAGATGTTACCCATTTTATCTTCTCCTACACCATTTACGGAAACGCCACCATGGTTACCACCTTCACTTAATAAATAAGCTGTTTTATTGATGATTCCACTGTTTGTATGCACTCCGCCCCAATCACCTTCTCTAGTATTAGGTAGTACTACAAAATCATCCATATGATCCGGGTCACCAAATAAAGTAGGATTAGCCAAAGATCTCAAAGCATCACCTGGAACGTTTGGTGTATAAATGTCTTCTCCCATTAACCAGTCATTACCTAAACCTGCCCAGTTCTCTGCTAATACACCAAATATATCCGACATCGCTTCATTCATTGCACCCGATTGATTTTGATAAAGAAGGTTCGCAGTTCTATCTGTTACTGCGTGCGTAATTTCATGTGCAATAACATCATAGGAGCCAGAGAATGGAAGCCAATTCACACCATCTCCATCCCCATACATCATTTGATTTAAAGGTTCTCCTAACCAACCTGCATTGTTATAACCTTGTCCAAAATGAACGGTAGACTTAATCGCTGCACCTTGATTGTCAAAGCTATCACGATTAAATTTTGCTAAGTAGTAATCATAAACTAAACCAGCATAGTAGTGAGCATCAACAGCTGCCGCGTCATAGGAGCTATTAAATACATTATCACTATCACTCCATAGGGTTCCTGGAAGATAACGCTGGATTTGACGAAGGGATCTATCTAGTATTCTCTGATTTACATTTTCACCATCATAAGTTAAGATGCCATCGCCTCTCGTATTATCTTGTAAGTAATAGGTACTTCCTTGTTGATCCGTATTTAACGATTTTACATCCCCTAATACACCTGTACCTGTTCCTACAGAGTCTATTTTGAACGATTGATTAAATTTATCTAAGATGTCACCGGTAACAGCATCGACAAAATAACTCCAGTCTCCTAGTTCAGGGTAAAGGAATTTAAAATTAACGTGAAATGCATAGTGAGATGCATCATCCTTTACATAAATCACTTCCTCTGTAGTTGGATCGATAATATAGGCTGGTGTCTCTGAGAAGGAGGAGATGAGATCTTCTTCAGCGATTGTTAATGCTTCTTTTTTCTTTACCTTTTTATCTTTTTTTAATTTTTTATCTAATTCAGGAGCGACAGTTCCAGAAAACGCAGTTAATACGCCTGAACTATCAATATGAGCTGTAAAAGTTGCTCCGTAAACAGGAGTTCCTTTAAATTCCTGTTGTAATCTTAAATGAGTAAATCCTAAATCATCGACAAACTCATCAAGTACAACAAAATCAGTTTCTGCCGTTTCTGAAAATTTAAACAGATCTTTTTTTCCATTTAAATATCCAAACAAAACATCTTTTGGTTTTTTATCAGACTTTTCTGTTAATTTACCAGAAACAAATTCAGGTGTGGAAGTTCTCTCACTTTTATTGATTTTTTCAGATATATCAGGTTTTGCACTCGCTTGAGGAATGAAGATGGCCATAACTAAACATAGTGATAAACAAACTGCAAGGAATTTCTTATTCATATAATCTCTCCTCTTTTTATAAATAATAATAGAGTTGAGTATTTGTATTAAACTAAGTTCACCTCTCTCTTTTTAAGAGTAACCGTTTAACAATTCACATCACTAAAATCTGAAAGCGCTTTCTACAATTTAGACTTTAAAACTCCATGAATACAAAAAAATAGGTTTATACTGAAAAGTTATTCTAGTAGAGTGTATAATGTAACAATACTAAAATATAAATAATTAAGTAACGGCCTAATTACTTGTTTCATAGGTGAGATATAATGTCTAATTATATAAATTATTTTCAGAAGTGGAAAAAGTAATATGCAAGGGAATAATTGCTGAATGGTGTCGTATATTGTCAAATACTCAAATTAAATTATAAATAAAAGACTCGAAATTGTCAATATATTTTAGTGTGTTAGTCATTACTATAAAAAAGATGTATCACGAAGTATCACTATAATGTTTAAATTAAAACTCCCCTTATCGAAGTAATAAAAATCGATAAAGGGAGTTGGAGTAAAAAACCTTTACTATGTGAATCAATCTAGGAAGAATATTAGTTAATCCCTACTGCATCAAACGCTTGCTGTACGGATGTAACCTCTGAACTATTTGATCCATACAAATCAGCTGCAGACTGTTCAGCTGCAGAACGGAGTTGACTAAAAGTAGAAGATTCAGTTAAGTATTGGGTTAAAGAACGATAAAAGATGTCGCCTATTTTATCTATGCCAATGCCATTTACGGCAACTCCAGAGTGATTACCGCCTTCACTTAATAAATAAGCTGCTTTATTGATAATACCACTGTTGGTATGAACGCCACCGTAATCTGCTGTTGTATTCAGATAATCAGAGTAGTGGTCTGGTTGATCAAATAAAGTTGGGTCTGAAAATGATCTTAAAGCATCACCTGAAATGGTAGGTGTATAAATATCTTCACCCATTAACCAGTCAGGATCTAAGCCTGCCCAAAATTCTGCTAACACACCGAATATATCTGACATCGCTTCGTTCATCGCTCCTGATTCATTTTGATAAATCAGGTTTGCAGTTCTGTCTGTCACTGCATGGGTAATCTCATGCGCAATAACGTCAAATGACCCTGAAAAAGGAAGCCAATTCACACCATCCCCATCCCCATACATCATTTGGTTTAGAGGTTCACCTAACCAACCTGCATTGTTATAATTTTGTCCAAAATGAACGGTAGACTTAATCGCTGCACCTTGATTATCGAAACTATCACGGTTAAATTGATCCATATAATAATCATAAACTAAACCTGCATAATAATGAGCATCAACTGCAGCAGCATCGTAGGAATCATTAAATATATTATCCGTATCACTCCATAGGTTTCCTGGGAGATAACGCTGGATAATACGAATAGGTCTATTCAGTATATTTTGACTTACATTTTCTCCATCATAAGTTAAGATGCCATCGCCTCTCGTATTATCTTGTAAGTAATAGGTACTTCCTTGTTGATCCGTATTTAATGATTTTACATCCCCTAAGACACCCGTTCCTGTCCCTACAGAATTTATTTTGAACGATTGATTAAATTTATCTAAGATGTCACCTGTAACAGCATCGACAAAATAACTCCAGTCTCCTAGTTCAGGGTAAAGGAATTTAAAATTAACGTGAAATGCATAGTGAGATTCATCATCCTTTACATAGATTACTTCCTCCGTAGTTGGATCCATAATATATGAAGGTGAATCTGAGAAGGAGGAAATAAGATCTTCTTCAGCGATTGAAAAAGCTTCTTTTTTCTTTACTTTTTTATCCTGTTTTAATTTTTTATCTAATTCAGGAGCGACAGTTCCAGAAAATGCTGTTAATACGCCAGAACTATCAATATGAGCTGTAAATGTTCTTCCGTATACAGGAGTTCCTTTAAATTCCTGCTGTAATCTTAAATGAGTATATCCTAAATCATCGACAAACTCATCAAGTACAACAAAATCACTTTCTGCCGTTTCTGTAAATTTAAATACATCTTTTTTTCCATTTAAGTATCCAAACAATACATCCTTTGGCTTTTTATCAGATTTTTCTGTCAATTTACCCGAAACAAATTCAGGCGTGGAAGTTCTCTCACTTTTATTGATTTTTTCAAATATATCAGGTTTTGCACTCGCTTGAGGTATGAAGATAGCTAGAACTAAACATAGTGATAAACAAACTGCAAGGAATTTTTTATTCATATAATCTCTCCTCATATTTTTATAACTTAAGAATTTATAAATTTTTTAAATTCTAGATTTTAAAGAAAAAGCTCTATTAATTAACCCCAATAGCATCAAATGCTTGTTGTACAGATGTAACTTCTGAACTGTTAGATCCATACAATTCAGATGCAGCTTGTATTGTAGCAGAACGGAGTTGACTAAAAGTAGAAGATGCAGTTAAGTGTTGAGTCAGTGTTCGGTAGAAGATATCTCCCATTTTGTCTTTCCCAACGCCATTTACAGATACACCAGAATGGTTACCACCTTCACTTAATAAATAAGCAGCTTTATTGATAATACTACTATTGGTATGAACGCCACCGTAATCTGCTGTTGTATTCAAATAATCAGAGTAGTGATCCGGATCATTAAACAAAGTTGGATTAGCCATAGATCTTAAACCATTACTAGAAAGCGTAACGTCTTCACCCATTAACCAGTCAGGATCTAAACCTGCCCAAAACTCAGCTAAAGCACCAAAAATATCGGACATGGACTCGTTTATCGCTCCTGATTCATCTTGATAAATCAGGTCCGCAGTTCTATCTGTGATAGCATGAGTGATCTCGTGTGCAATGACATCAAAAGCCCCTGAGAAAGGTAGAGTATCTGCATCCCCATCCCCATATATCATTTGATTTAAAGGTTCACCTAACCAACCTGCGTTCCCCCAATTTTGTCCAAAGTGAACGGTAGATTTAATCGCTGTACCTTGATTGTCAAAGCTATCACGATTAAACTCCTCTAAGAAGTAATCATAGACTAAACCAGCATAATAATGAGCATCAACTGCTGATCTATCATATTGGTTATTAAATACATTATCCCCATCACTCCATAAGGTTCCTGGAAGATAACGTTGAATAACCCAAATCGGATAATAAAGAAGATTCTGGTGAACATTTTCACCATCATAAGTAAAAATACCATCACCTCTCGTATTATCTTGTAAATAATAGATGCTTCCTTGCTGATCCGTATTTAATGATTTTACATCGCCTAAGACACCCGTCCCTGTTCCTACAGAATCTACTTTAAAAGATTGATCAAATTTATCTAAGATGTCACCTGTGACAGCATCGACAAAATAGTTCCAATCCCCTAATTCAGGGTAAAAGAATTTAAAATTAATGTGAAAAGCATACTGTGACTTATCATTTTTCACATATACAACTTCCTCCGTAGTTGGATCAATGGCATATTTTGGTGCTTCGGAGAAGGAAGAAATAAGATCTTCTTCAGCGATTGAAAATGCTTCTTTTTTCTTTACCTTTTTATTCTTTTTTAATTTTTTATCTAATTCAGGAGCGACAGTTCCAGAAAACGAAGTTAATACGCCAGAACTATCAATATGAGCTGTAAAGGTTCTTCCGTATACAGGAGTGCCTTTAAATTCCTGCTGTAATCTTAAATGAGTAAAACCTAAATCATCGACAAACTCATCAACCACAACAAAATCGCTTTCAGCAGATTCAGCAAATTTGAAAATATCTTTTTTTCCATTTAAATATCCAAACAAAACATCTTTTGGTTTTTTATCAGACTTTTCTGTTAATTTACCAGAAACAAATTCGGGTGTGGAAGTTTTCTCATTTTTATTGATTTTTTCAAATATATCAGGTTTTGCACTCGCTTGAGGAATGAAGATGGCCATAACTAAACATAGTGATAAACAAACAGCAAGGAATTTTTTATTCATATAATCTCTCCTCTTTTTTTAAGTTTTAATAGAGTTGAGTATTTGTATTGTAAAATAGTTTCACCTCGCTCTCTCATATAAATTACCGTTTAACAATTCACATTACTTTTTCCCACAAATGATTGCATATATTAAATTTATCTTATACGGTATAAAGTTTAGTAGAATAATAGAATGAAAAGTACAAAAATTAGGAGTTTTTAATTGCTAAGATATAGTGGAATAATTATTAAATAAGATTCACGTTTATTAGTTAAGATGAAGTATCCTAGTAAATGAGATGTAATTACAAAATAGTGGGTTTGAATTGTGAGAAATTGATACAGGAGTGGTAAAAGTAATATGTAAGGGAATAATTGGTAACTGGTAGTGATGGACAAAATACTCAGTTCAAATTATAAATGAAAGTCACAAAACTGTCAATATTGAACATTTATTGCATAAAATTTCAATAAACCTTCAAAAAATTCTAAAAATAGACAAAATGTAAGAAGTTTTTAAAATACTTAAGGAGTTAATTCTAAGTTAGATGAGCTTTTGATCAATAAATCAATATCGATTTCAAGGGATGATTCAGTTAAAGGGAGTTTATCTTTAGATGTGAGTTCTTTCCATTTTTTAAGATCTTTCCGATATAAAGTTTCAGTTAATCGATATACATCTGCATCTAAATCTAATCCTCGTTTATATGTCATTAAGATTTGCTTTTTTATTTCTTTTTTTGCTTTTTCTGCAAGTTGTTCTTTAGTAATATCTTGAAATATTTCACCTACGTTTGCTGTTGCCTTTATTTTTAATTGAAACATCATATTTTCATTTTTCGTTTCAGGAATAATGTTTACTTTCAATTTATCAATAATAAGGGATGCAAGGGGTTTTTTATTTTCATCTTCAATTAAGAGGTTATTATTGGTAATATCTGAATGCAGCCAACGAAACCCATTTACTTCAGCCCCTCTTAATATTCCTTTAAATTCATTGCGTGTATAAAGGATACTCACACTATCAAATCTGATATGCTTCTCTCCACCATTTGATTTAAGTTGAATAAAAGGGATAATTGAAGTATAGCCAGGTTCATCCAATTCAATTAATAAGTCATTAAAATTGACGGGTTTAATCAAAGAACTTTGCTCATAATTATTTTTAGGGTCACCTAATCTCCCAAAAATAGGGGATAGGTTCATATCTTTAAAAGAACCTACATTTAAAATTTCATTCAAAGCTTCTTCGCTACTGCTATAGATCCATATGGTATACCTAGTTTCAGGGTATCGAACAAACTTCTCTATAACGTCAGTTAATTTTCCTTTTTCTTCCATTAGATTTTCTGAAAATACAATGGCAGATAAATGTCCCCAAAATACTTTTTCCGGTACAGATTTATATAAATCAAATAATGCTTCTTCAATGGTTTTTCCAACCCCTTTTTCAATTGCTGGTGTAAGGGATCCACCTGCTTCTTGTCCCTGCCCACCACGGCCTCCGAAAATAACAAATTGCACACGAATCTCAAAGAGATCATCTTTTAGATTAACTGCTATTGCATGAGCATATAACATGCGATCAACCTCATCAGAATTCCAGCATCCTGTAAGCAATATGGAAATAGCAAAAATAAATATTGTTTTTTTTAGCATTTTTCTCATCCTATTGTTTTGATTTCAAAAGAGAATTATGAACTATTTTTCCAAGGGAGTTTTACATATGTCTTCAATAACTTACGAGGGCTTTTTGATGACATTGTAAGATAATTAACTCCATAGGGTCTCAAATTGGCTAAATAAAGAATGGTAAGGAAAGAGGATAGAAAGAATCCCCATATCCCCATAATCGAGGAGATGAACAGAATAAAATATCTTACAACACTAATAGCACCTACTAAAGATTGATTAACTAATGTATAGGTTGAAACAACTGCTACTGCAATAATAACCATTGTTGTAGCATTGGTGATCCCAGCAGCGATTGCAGCATCTCCTATAATAAGTCCGCCTACAACACTTAACGTCTGCCCAATACCAAAGGGCAACCTCATCCCAGCCTCTCTAAAAATTTCGAATAGTAGTAACATAATAAATACTTCTAATGCTGAAGGAAAAGGTACCCCACGTCTAGATTCAACAATGGTAGATAGTAAAGCAAAGGGGATTTGATCATGATGAAAAGAAACTAATGCAACCCAAAAACCAGGAAGAAATGTTGCCATCATAAATCCAATGATTCTCATCAATCGTTCAAACAAAGCAAAGACAGAAATCATCTCTTTATCCTCGCCACTATCTAACAAAAACATAAAATTAGCAGGACCTAGGACAACGGATGGTAAGCCGTCTACGATGAGCACAAAACGTCCATTCATCAAAGAATGGACTGTAAAATCAGGTCTACCTGAGTAACTGAATATTGGAAATAAAGGGAATTTAATATCTGCAATTAACTCCTTTACTTGTTTTGTACTATAGATGGCTTCTGTTTTAATTTTTGATAATTTATCTTTTATTTTCTTAAGTACATCTGGATCAATTTTATCTTCAATAAAAAGTAAACCGACTTTAGTTTTTGATTTTTCACCAACAATGTATTGATCATAATGTAAGGAATTTGAAGGTAATCTCTTCCGTATTAACGCTACATTCGTAGTTATATCTTCAATAAAACCATCTCTAGATCCTTTGATGGGTACATCAGTAGTAGAATCTTGTGGATCACGTTTAGGAAAGTTGCTAGTGTCAATGGAGTAAGCTGTTTCTAGATTCGGAAAGTAAATTAATACTTCACCAAGTAAAACTTTTGTAATCATTTTCTCTTTGCTTTCTACTTGTTGCAACGTTGTTATATTAAGGTCTTTCTGAATGAAATCATCTGAAAATATCTGATCTTCCATCAATTGAAAAAAATGACGGAGCTCTGGAATAATCACTTTATTGAGTTTATCGTAATCATAAAGCCCCTCACAGTATGTAAACATGACCTTGTAATCATTAGAACTGGATTGAAAATGAAAGCTCTGATGTTTTACATCAAAACAGGATTGAAAAGCATCTTTTATGGTTAGTTCTTTAAAGAGATATTGATTATTTTTTTTTGTTAATACCATAGTTGTATTTTTCCTTAAGATTTATTTTGTTGGAGATTGTTTTTAACAAATCATCGATTGGCGATTTCTTTTGGTTTTATCTTATTTTGCACAAATACTAAGAGTCCTACTAAAATTGAAATAATGAACATGAACCAAAATGAATAAGGTAAAAAAACTCCATATAATAATTCAGTTAAGTGCATATCGCTAGTTGGTAATTGAACGAGAATGACCATCATCGTAAATAAAATGAGTGTTAACCATATTTTATTTTTTTGTTTTTTTATATTGAGTATTTCTGGGATGATATACATAAATAAAGAAATCCTTATATAGGCACCTGCTAACCATTGATAAATAGATAAAAAATCTACATGTTCTACAAAACGACCTAGTGTGACCATTCTCCATTGTTCAAATGCAGGAGCTCTCATTTTTTGTGCTTCTTCAGGACCAAAAATGGTGATTGATCCAATTAGGGGTCCAAGTGTAAGAATGACCAATGATAACCCCGTTAATAACACAGGAAGCAGTTTGATTTTTGAATGAACTTTGTGTTGTAAAAATATCACTATAAATAGCTCAATTAATCCAGCTCCTGAAAACATCATTCCCATAAGGACAGGTTCAAACCCATGTTCTAAAATAGGTGTTAATAATGAATAATCTTTATATTGGGTATTTGAAAAAGAAACAAAAAAACCTAAAATAAGAACGGTTGGTAACAAAATCATGTTCATATTTGTAATCGTTCTTAAACTAGTGACAACAGTTAAAAAACATAGCAAAATAAAAGTGATCGTGAGCATAAACATTGGTGTTTCAGGTAAAAAAGTAAGGATTGTCCATCGAATTGTAGCAATTAATGTTGTTGTTGAAAGTAAAAATAAATGCAAACAAATTATGATAAATAATGTGATTGTTATACCTTTTCCAAGTTTGGATTTAATAAATTCATAAATATTTTTTTGTTGTGTGTGTTTTCTAATATATATAATAATTAGGATCCATAACATATAGATAACTGAGTTCATAATTACTGATATCCAAGCATCACGTTGAGCTGTATCTAATAAAACAGGAATGATAAAAACGTGATTAATTAACCCAACGGAAGTAATTATTAATAACATTAATTGAGTAGATGAGATTAAATCTACATTTTTTTTCATTATTTCAACCCTCGCCATTTAATTCAATATTGCTGAGTTTCTTTTATAATATTCCATAAAAAATATCTAAAGAGTAGAGTAATTATTTATCCATATCAACACACCGTAAGAAACCAGATAAATTCAACTAACATTCAGTGGAGATTATAAAACCACTCACTGAAAGGTGGTTCACTTTATTAGTATCGGTGGTTTTTTATGGAAACATTCAAAAAAATGTTGACGAAATGACAAATTCATTTTAAAATATAAATACCCATAGGGGTATATGTATTGAAAGTGAGGTGAAAGTACTGGATGAAAAAAACAACGATTGTATTATTCAGTGGTGATTACGATAAAGCGATGGCTGCTTATATTATTGCAAATGGAGCAGCAGCTTATGATCATGAGGTTACCATTTTTCATACATTCTGGGGATTAAATGCTTTACGTAAAGAGGAAAATGTTCTAACCAAAAAAGGGTTCCTTGAAAAAATGTTTGGAAACATGATGCCACGTGGTGTGAAGAAGATGGGATTATCTAAAATGAATTTTGCAGGAATGGGACCTAAAATGATTAAAAGTGTGATGAAAAAACACAATGTCCTACCTCCTGAACAACTAATACAAATGGCTCAAGAGCAAGGCGTTAAACTGGTGGCATGCACGATGACCATGGATTTACTGGGATTACAAAAAGAAGAGTTGTTAGACGGAATTGAATATGGAGGGGTGGCTGCATATTTAGCAGATGCGGAAAACGGAAACGTTAATTTATTTATTTAACAGGATGATTAGATAAAGGAATGAAATTTGGATTTGGGAAAGGGGGATTATATGTTGAAAATCATTACACCAAAAGAAGTAGAACAACTTCTTAAAGAGAATAAGAAAATTCATATTATCGATGTACGTGAAGTGAATGAGATAAGGGAAGGTATGATTGCTGGGTCAATGCACATTCCATTGGGTTTGTTAGAATTCCGTCTTCATGAGTTGAATAGATCCAAAGAATATATTATGGTATGCCGCTCAGGCAATCGTAGTGGCATCGCTGCACAATTTCTTGAAAGTCAAGGTTTTAAGGTGAAAAATATGATTGGTGGCATGTTGGAATGGACTGGGGAAGTCCAAAAAAATTTATACTAATTAATACCCATTAGGGTATTTTGTTTGACAAATAGCAAACGAGGTTTGATCAATAGGGAGGTTTTATAATTGACAAATATTCAAACGGATAAGGTATTAGATGCTAAAGGTTTGGCGTGTCCAATGCCAATCGTAAAAACGAAAAAAACAATCAATGAATTAGAGCCAGGTCAAGTATTGGAAATTCAAGCAACCGATAAAGGATCAACCGCCGATTTAAAAGCTTGGTGTGATAATATTGGCCACCAATATATTGGAACGATTCAGAATGAAGAGATTATCCATCATTTTGTTAGAAAAGGTGGGGAAGAGGTAGAGGAAATAAAATATCCTCATTTAATTAAAAACGAAGAATTAGCTAGAAAACTGGAGAGTAATGAACAAATTATTATTTTAGATGTGAGAGAACCTTCAGAATTTGCATTTAATCATATTCCTGGTTCTATCTCCATTCCTTTTGGAGAGCTAGAGCAGCGAATAGATGATTTAAATAAAGAGACTGAGATGTATATCATTTGTAGAACAGGGAATCGCAGTGACCTGGCAGCACAAAAATTATCACAATTAGGGTTTAATAAAGTATTTAATGTTGTTCCTGGAATGACTGAATGGAAAGGTAAGACAGAGAAATTAATAGACTAAAAAGGAGAGGTTATAGTGAGTAATCAAATTACGGTTTATACAACAAACACTTGTCCTTATTGTTTATTGTTGAAAAACTTTTTAAATGAACAAGGACTGCCTTTTGAAGAGATCAATCTAGAAAATGATGCTAGTGCAGCACAAAAACTGATTAAAACTACAGGGCAATTAGGCGTGCCTCAAGCAGAAGTTAATGGAGAATGGGTATTAGGGTTTGATCGGGAAAAGATACTGGATTTAATTCATAAATAAACAACAGTTTCATACAAGTTAAAAAATTTAAAGGAGGATTTATAATCATGTCAAATAAAGTGGCAATCATCGCATCTAATGGTAGTTTATTTGATGCATATAAAGTGTTTAATATTGCAACAGCATCCGCAGCGACAGACGCTGAAGTAGGTATATTCTTTACTTTTGAGGGTTTGAATCTAATTCATAAGGAAGGTAATCAGCAACTTCCTTTACCAGAAGGTAAAGAGCATTTTCAAGAAGGTTTTAAGGAGGCTAAAGTGCCATCTATTGATGAACTTATTGTAATGGCAAAAGATTTAGGCGTGAAATTCATCGCTTGTCAAATGACGATGGATGTAATGAATGTAAAAAAAGAAAATTTAATTTCTGGTATTGATGTGGGGGGCGCTGTAACCTTTCTTGATTTTGCCAAAGATGCAAATGTAACTTTAACATTCTAAAGAAAACACACTGATGGGTGTGAAAATATTTATAAATTTAGTAAGTGTAAAAAAATAAAGGAGTGAATGTAATGAGTGCAACTGTTAAAACAGCTCAACAAATTTTTGACCAAATATTAAACAAAGAACAAATGTTTATTTTAGATGTACGTAATAAAGATGATTTTAAAGATTGGAAAATTGAAGGAAAACAAATCGATCATTTTAATATTCCTTATTTTGAACTGATTGATGGGGTAGAAGAGATCATGGATAAAATTCCAACTGATAAAGAAATCATTGTTGTGTGTGCTAAAGAAGGTTCATCCCAAATGGTAGCTGAAATGATAAGTGACCAAGGATTAACAGCTTCGTATCTAAAAGGCGGCATGAAATCATGGAGTGAGTATCTCTATAAAAAAGAAGTATATTCAGATGAGAAGATGAAAGTTTATCAATTTGTTCGAGTAGGTAAAGGATGTTTATCCTATATGGTTGTGTCTGGAGGAGAAGCATTAATCGTTGATCCTTCAAGATTTACTGATATTTATAAAAAGGCTGCAGAAGATGAAGGGGTGAAAATAACACATATCGTAGATTCCCATCTTCATGCGGATCATATTTCTGGTGGTCGTATACTTGCAGAAGAAACAGGAGCTAACTATTATTTGATGCAAAGTGAAGGGGCAGTATTTGATTTTAAAGCGCTTGAAAACTATACCAAAATTGATTTTGAGCAGGTTTCATTAGAAGTGATTGCTGTAAAAACACCAGGTCATACGCCAGGCAGTGTTTCCTTTTTTGTAAATAAAAAAATATTATTCTCAGGAGATACCATCTTTGTTAGTGGTTTAGGTAGACCAGATTTAGGCGGAAAGGTCAGAGAGTGGGCTAAAGATTTATATGATACGGTTTATAACAAAGTATCCTTGATCGTAGATGATGTTATTGTACTACCTGCCCATTATGTTGATTTTGAAGAAGAAGTAAACGTAGCTGGGTATATAGGTGAAATATTAGGCGAAATTCGTAAGCAAAATGAAATGATGTCCAATCAGAGTGAGGAAGATTTTGTTGAACATGTAGCACAATCTGCAAGCTCAGAAACACCTCCAAACTTTGAGGAGATTATCGCAATAAATAGAGGTGTGGAAGAAGCGGAAGAAGAAAAAAAGCAAGAGTTGGAGATTGGACCAAATCGATGTGCAGTTCACCATACTAATTAAAAGATAAGGAGAGAAAAGAACATGAATGCAACAAAAATATTAGACGCTAAAGGTTTAGCGTGTCCCATGCCGATCGTAAAAACGAAAAAAATGATAGAGGAGTTACAATCAGGTGATATTTTAGAAATTCATGCTACAGATAAAGGGGCTAAAAATGATTTGGCAGCGTGGGCAAAATCAACTGGGCATGAGTTGTTGGAGTCAACGGAAGAGGATGGATTGTTTAAATTTTGGATTCGAAAAAGGTAATTGGGATGGCTTCATATGCGTTCATATGAAGCCATTAATAAAAAAGTAAGTAGAAATAGGAGAAGGGAGGGTGGAAAATGTTAAAAAAAACCATTCCAGCAATGGATTGGATTCAAAATTACAATAAACAAGACCTTAAGGGAGATGTATCCGCTGGTTTAATTGTTGCCATTATGTTAATACCGCAAGCGATGGCATATGCCATGATTGCAGGTTTGCCTCCGGTCATTGGTTTGTACGCATCTACCATCCCACTTTTTATTTATGCGATTATGGGATCTTCGAAACAACTAGCAGTGGGCCCAGTAGCTATGGTTTCGCTTCTTGTTTTATCTGGTGTATCTGCTTTAGCTGAACCAGGTACTGAAGAATATTTGTCATATGTTTTTTTACTAATGTTTATGATAGGGATCATTCAGTTCAGTATGGGCTTATTCAAATTAGGTTTTATCGTTAATTTTTTATCCCATGCAGTAGTTAGTGGTTTTACATCTGCTGCGGCTTTAATTATTGGTTTAAGTCAGTTAAAAAATTTGTTAGGCATCAATTTGGATACTGGTGAAACGATATTTCATACTTTGTTTGAAGCAGCGCAGAGAATCAGTGAAATCAATGTGATTACATTTTTAATTGGGATTGGCAGCATTCTCACTTTACTTTTTTTCAAGAAAAAACTGCCACGATTTCCTGCTCCATTAGTAGTTGTTTTGGTAAGTACGTTATTAGTATATTTTTTAAAATTATATGATCAAGGTGTGAAAATTGTTGGGGAGGTTCCAAAAGGGATTCCGAGTTTTTCACTTCCAGCGTTTAATATGGATTCGATTGTAGCTTTACTCCCAATTGCATTAACGATCTCTTTTGTAGGCTTTATGGAATCTATTGCTGTTGCTAAAGCGATAGCTGCAAAAGAAAAGTATAAAATTAATTCGAACCAAGAGTTAAATGGATTAGGTTTAGCAAATATCGTCGGTTCTTTTTTCTCAGCATATCCAGTGACAGGTGGTTTTTCACGATCTGCTGTTAACTATCAAGCAGGAGCTCGAACAGGTTTAGCATCTATCATCACAGCAGTACTCATTATTGTTACTTTATTATTTTTTACACCGTTATTTTATTATTTACCAAATGCTGTTTTGGCAGCCATCATCATGGTAGCCGTGTTTGGTTTAATTGATATAAAGGAAGCAAAACATTTATTTAAGGTGAAAAAGATGGATGGATTGACCTTGATCATTACTTTTATATTTACATTAATGTTAGGGATAGAAGAGGGAATATTAATCGGAGCAGCGTTTTCTTTACTTGTTTTTATTTGGAGAAGTGCATATCCACACATTGCTGAACTAGGTTATATTGAGAAAACAGAAGTCTTTCGAAATATTAAACGCTATCCTGAAGCGAAAACCTTTAAAAATACCTTGATTTTTAGAATTGATGCTTCTATTTATTTTGCAAATGTCGGATTCATTGAAAAAAAAATTAGTGATGAAATGTCTAAAAAAACAAATATAACTCGAATTATTCTTGATTTCAGTGCTGTAAATGATATCGATGCAGTTTCAATTGATGAGTTAGAAAAAATCATGGACAATTATCAAAGCGCTGGAATTCAATTTCTCATTGTAGGTATGAAAGGACCGATTAAAGATTTAATTCAAAAAGCAGGTTGGTATGAGAAATATGGACAAAATATTAAACATCCATCATTACAACATGTTTTACAAATCGGGTGATGAGAGATGACAAGAGAAGGTGAACAAAATATGATTTCATCTGAGACTAACTTAACAAAGCAAAATGAGCAGTTTGTCACAGAGATATTACAACAAAATCCTGCGTACTTTGATAAATTAGCGAAAGGTCAATCTCCTGAATATTTTGTGTTGGCTTGTAGTGATTCTCGTGTTAGTCCTTCTGTAACAGCAAATATGCCATTAGGACATTTGTTTGTTCATCGCAATGTAGCCAATCAAGTTGTAGAGGACGATCATAGTTTTTCAGCGGGGTTATATTACGCGCTAAAATATTTAAAGGTAAAAAATATACTCATCGAAGGTCATACTCATTGTGGAGGAATCCAAGCCGCATGTGAAATGAATCAAGAACAGGAAAAAATACAAAAAGACGATGGATTCCATTTATGGATTTCAGAAATTCAAAAAAACGTACCAAGTAAACATGTATGTGATTCTATAACTTCCTTTGAGTTATCCAAATTAAATGTGTTAAATCAAATTGAAAATCTAAAGAAACATCCCGTTTATATTAAGTATGGAACTGATGTTGAAATCGTTGGATATGTATTTGATCTTTCTTCAGGAAAGTTAGAAAAGGTGACTTAATGGACTAGGAAACAACGATGCTACTGCATATTTTGGAATTTCTATTGTGGTTATAAATCCTTGTTTCATTCATCTACTCATGATAGTATACCTATACATGTATGAGTCATTGAAGGGGGTTTTAAGATGGAATATGGAGAAGATGTCAAAAGAAGATTAAAACGTTTAGAAGGACAAGTTCGAGGCGTTTTAAATATGATGGAAGAGGGTAAGCCTTGTAAGGATGTGGTCAGTCAACTATCAGCAGTGAGAAGTGCTGCAGATAAAGCGATTGCTTATATCGTAGCAGTGAACTTGGAGGACTGCATTTTAGAAGAACAAGAAAAAGGAAATGATACGAGCAAACTAGTAAAAGAAGCAGTTGATTTATTAGTAAAAAGTAGATAAAATTATAATTTTCAAATAAAAAGTTAGTTAATAGAATAGAGGATTAAACTTGAAAAGCGTCGGCCAATTAGCTTGGTCGACGTTTATACTTTCAGTATTTATATATTTTTATGAAACTTAATTAAGCAGGTACATTCTTCTTTTTTTCTTCTTTCAATTCATTTTTAATTTCTGTTGTACTTTGATCTACATTCATTTTGCTGTTCCCCTCAAATTCTCCTCCATCTTCAATTGTTAAGATAGATATAGAAATATTGCCATGGACTTTACCTGTAGATGAGATTTGCAGCTTCTTTGTTTCTACATTTCCTTCAATTTTACCTAAAACAGTTGTATTACGAGCATTGATATTTGAAAGGGCTACACCATTTTCTCCGATAATGACGTCACCTTCACTATATATGTCTCCTACGATTTTACCATCAATGCGAATGCTTGCTTCTGATTTTATATTCCCTTCAAAAATGGATCCTTCTCCAATTAAAGTATCTGTTTTATTTGGATCCATGGTTTTCATTTTGTTACCTTTAAACAAAATACATCATCCCTTCTAAGGTAGAAATAAAGTTATATTGAGATTATTGAATGAAATCTAACGGATTTTGTCTCTCGCCATTTTTAACTATTTCATAATGAAGATGTGGTCCTGTACTTCGTCCTGTTGAACCTACCAATCCAATCTTTTGTCCTTTTTTAACCTGTTGACCAGATTGCAATAATATTTTATTTAAATGCATATATCTAGTGATCACACCATTGGAATGATTGATGGTAATTTGATTTCCATAAATACGATCATAACCTGTATAACTAATGGTTCCATCAGCTGCTGCATAAACTGGATCATTGTAGTAGGCTCCAATGTCTAAACCTGTGTGGAAGCTAAGAGCATTAGTAAAAGGATCTCTTCGATAACCAAAAGTAGATGTGATTTTTTGATGGTTTGTAGGCCAAATTGAAGGTGTAATATTTAATAACTGTTGATATTCTACTATATCTTCCTTTGTGTCCGATAAACTAACTAACATGGATTCCACATTTTTATTTAAAGCGATTAGATTTTCAGATGTATTTGTTGCAACGTTTTTTAGAGAATCATTATGTACAGGAACAAGATACCCACCAGTACCTATAAGCACTTGTTTATTATTGTTATGTAGAACAGAAACTGGTGATGCTGCAGTGACAACTTCCTTTTCCAATGTCATGTTAGATGGATTTGCAAGCGCAGTGGAGTCAACACCCGTGATTTTTTTTATGTCATTTTCAAATTTTTCTAACTCATTTAGTTTTGTTTCTATTTCTTGGGTTTGTTCTGATAAACTAATTAAATTATTTTGTAATTGTTCAATGGTTTCATCTTTACTTTCGATCGTTTGATCTTTTTGAGCAACCATCTTAACATAGTCGGATTCACTTACTTCGAAAGAAGTCTGTAATCGATCGTACTTTAGCAAAGTGCTTTGATGAAGTGTGAAAAGGGCGAAAGTAGCCAAGATAAGTATGCCAAGGAAGATGGGGATACTATATAAAATTAAATCCATCATTTTAAATTGAATGGTTGAACGACTGGCATCATGTAAAATAATGAAGGTGAATTTCTTTTTTTTCCACTTATATTGTAATAATTTCTTCATACGTAACTCCTTTGCTCTTCCTTTAAATGGTCTTTTGTAAGTTTTTCTCACATGAAAAAATATTTCTGTGGTTATTATTCTACATAAGAACCAAAAAACCTGCTTTTAAAATAAAAAAGTTTAAATTTTATGTACTATTTTGTCTTAATTTGTTGCATTTTATCATTTCCATGAATGAAGTGACTAGTGCACTAGTCAAACATAATGCGAAACCAATCCCAGCAATAAGCCCACAAATAGAAAAATCTCTGCCAAACAGTATCCCAAAAAATATGAAAAGAATGCCCATCAATATGAGTCCATTTGTTGACCAACGCCAACGACGAGCATACTTATGCTCTTTTTTGACGATATTAGATTGTTTCTTTTTAAACTTCTTTCTTCTAGAAAAAACCAACAATATGATTAAAATAGGGACTTGAAGAACTAAGGTGATTACAACACTGCTGTAACTTGAAAAAATATACAGCTCTGTAATACTTGAAAAAGATAGAACTTTAAACATATAGAGAAACCAACCAACAGATGTAGAATAGATTCGATAGTCTTTTCGATTTGTATAACTGCTTAGTCCGATTAAACCTGCGATAAACATAAAAATCATATTTAACATAAACGAAAAAGTATACGCTGTAACCATAATAATTTCCAATCGTTCCAAAAAATCTGTAAAATGAATTTGTTCTGCTAAAAGATAAATAGGATAAGTCGCTTTACTCCCAATATTAGGTCCCAAAACAGTAATCGTTAAAACCATAACTAAGGTTAAGATAAAAGTAGCGTTTATTAAACCAAATCTGATGGCTGCATGAATTTGCTTAGGAACAGAAAGTGCATGTAAAAAAGCGCCTAAAATAAAAATGTCTCCAAACCATCCAATAGTTAAAGTGTTTGATTTTACGAATCCATCTATGCCTTTCGCTAAAATAGGAAGTAATCTTTCAGGTTGAATGTCTCCTATTAACATAAGTGGCATCGTGAATGCCATTCCAATAAACAATAAAAAAGTTAATTCATTTACACGTGCACTTACTTCATAACTCATTTTTCCATAGTAAATGATCATGAGAGTTATGATGATCCCAATAATATAAATGGGGGTTGAAATTAAAATAGAGCTGTCCATAAATGCAGTCAAAATAGCAATATTGCGTATCAATGATATCCAAATATAAGCTAAAATAATGAAGTTTATAATCCCCCCCATAACTTTACCTAAAATTTGTTGTGAGATTTCAAATATATTTTTTTCGGGGAATCTTTTAGACAATTCGTAAAATATAAATGTAATAAACAATGCATAAAAAAGAGGTACAGTATAAGCAATCCAACCATTATGACCCGAAATATAAAGCGCTTCTCTTGGGAAAAAAGTCTGACTGCTAGTGAAAATAATGACGGTTGCAAGCCAAGATAATTGTGAAGGACTAATAATTTGTCGTTGATCCATCAGTTCATATACTCCTTAATTTTCAGAATGAGCCCATTTATGAATCCAAGGTGAGACATGATTGATAAAGAAATCTAAAGGCATTGGGATATCAGTATACAAATATCTCATGACCATAAAACTGAGTACAAATAAATTTAAACTCAATAAAATGATTTTCTCAGATCGTTTGATTGATTTGAGATACTTTATATCAAAAGATATTGTTAATAAATACAATAGAAACAAGATGATTTTAATAATACTGCTCATTTTGATTCTTCCGCCTTAACTCTATTTGTAATGTTTTCTGATACTAATCCAGCATCTGTAATATTAGCTTTGATTTGGATTGAAAATTTGGCTTTTGCTAATTCTTCATACCAATTGTCCTCATATTTTTCCCGCCATTGTTTTGGATGGTGGCGTTGTAATAATAAACCTAATTGAGCTGAGTCACCCTTGTTCTCTTGTATAACTTTGATTGCACTATGGATTGCTCCATCGATGTGTTCTTCAAGACTTTTGCTAAGTACTTCTTGCGTTTTATTATTCGTAATATCAGATCTAGTAAAGTCCTCAATTAAATTTGCATTAATTTCAATATCAATTGCATATTCAACATGATCATCATTAAGCTTAGGCTTAATTTTTACGTTCCCATTTTTAACATTAACGGATGCATACTTATTTTCTTCTATTTTTAATATTGTAGTATAAGGGCTTATTTCATCTTTTAACCACATTAAACCATGTGCTTCTTCACCTTCGAACGTTCCAACCATTTTATCATCTTGAAATTGTGCATAGCCTACAAACTCAATTTCTTTTGAAGGGTCGTTAGAAAGTTGTGATTTCTTCACTGTCATATAGGATAGGATCGTATCACTGCCTATAGGGCTCATTGCTTGTGCCGCTTGCCTCATATTTACTTTAATTACCCCTCTGGCTTCCGCTAAATACAATATGTTTTCTCCAGAGAATCGTTCAAACTGCGGTTCAGCCTTCAATAGATCATAAGCTTTTCCTTTCGCAACAATAATATATGCGGATAGTCGATTACTGGCTGTACGTGCTGTTGTATCAAACATATCTCTAATTCCGTTTCTAGCCAGTTCTTCACTTACGATTAATACTCGTCGATGGGAAAATGTGATTCGTTGTGACATTCTTGCTTGCATTTTAGTTACTGCTTCTCGAAGTGTCTTTCCAAGATCTGAATCAATATAAGCAATATTATCTTCAGCCCCACCCCCAGATCCTGTGGTTTGAGATGCTCCCATTTTACCAGGTAATGCATATTGTACGGTTGTACGATAAACATGTTCCTCTTCTAGATCAACGGCAGTAGCTAGGGCAACGGCGATATCATTTAGTTCGATACGATCCCAACATCCGGTAAGCAATAAACAATCGATTAAGAGTGAAAAAATGAGAAGTTGTATTTTTTTATTCACCCGGATCTCCTACTTCCTCAGCGTTTTTGTTTTTGATGCCACCATCTTTTTCAACATTTTTCATCAATTGAGTACCCATTCGTTTTTTATCTTGAACGGTTACATATTCAGGACGTTCAGTCATAAAAGGCCACGGAGCAGCGACTACCGTATCTTTTAAATCTTTTATTCTCAAAGGTGCCAAAGGGGTTAAATACGGCACGCCAAAGGATTTTAAATTTCCTAAATGTCCTAATAACAGCAGCAGACTCATAAAAATACCAAAAATACCAAATAAAGAGGCTGCAAACATAATTGGAAATCGTAATAAACGTATGGCTATACCCGTGTTAAAAGTAGGGATAGTAAAGGATGCAATCCCAGTCACAGATACAACGATAACCATAGGGGCTGAGACTATACCTGCTTCTACAGCAGCTTGACCTACAACCAATGCACCCAAAATACTTACAGCCTGACCGATGGTTTTGGGTAATCGAACACTGGCTTCTCTTAATGCCTCAAATGTGACCTCCATAATTAAAGCTTCTACAATCGCTGGAAATGGAATCGCTTCGTGTGCTGCTATAATACTTAGCAACAAAGTAGTTGGAATTATATCTTGATGATAGGTTGTAAAGGCGATATAAAATGCTGGTGTTGTCAGCGCAAGAAATAGGAATAAAAAACGAAGCCAGCGAATGGATGTAGCTACTATAAATCTTTCATAATAATCCTCACTTGCTTGGATTAAATTCAAAAATACGGTGGGTGCAATTAAAACATTAGGTGTACCATCCACGATAATAGCAAACTTTCCTTGTAATAAAGCAGCTGCGACAGTATCTGGCCTTTCTGAATATCTAAATTGTGGAAAGGGTGAATATATATTATCTTGGATTTGTTCCTCAATATATCCACTTTCAAGAACTCCATCCATATCGATCATGTTTAATCTTCGATCTACTTCCTTAATCAGATTAGGATCTATGATGTTATCGATATAAACTAGAGAAACATCAGTACAGCTATATTTCCCTATTTGATAAGCTTTTGTTTTTAAATGTGGTGTTTTTAACTTTCTTCGAATCATCGAAGTATTCACACGAAGGTTTTCAATAAACCCTTCTCTAGGACCACGAATGGATGATTCCGTTTCTGGTTCTGAAATCGTACGTGTTTTAAAACCACGCATGCTCACTAAGAGAGATTTAGTATTTTTATCGATAAGAATGCCTAAATCCCCATTTAATACACTTAACATGAAATCAGAAAAATTGTTTTTTTCTTTTACTTCTGCAAATGGGATTATGGATTCTTTGATTTGTGAAATGTCAGATATCTCTACTTTGTTTTCCATCAATGATTTCATAGCTTCTGTCATTAAATCGTTATCTATCATCCCATCTACAGAGATGGCGAGGGCATCAATTTCATCATTATCAACTCCATTTCCAATTTGAAACGATTTGATGATGACATCAGAACAATCTTTGAAATATTCTTCAAGCATTTTTTTATTCGTTTCAAGTTCTGGTGAGATAAATACCCCTTTTAATTCTTCAAGGAATGAATAATCTAAATAAGATTTCTCTTGCTTTTTTTTCTTTTTTTTATTAGAAAGAATCATACTAACTTCCCCCAATTTTGCCAAAACAGTAGTAAGTTACGGGTTATGAAAGTATTTTCTCCAAATATCACTACAATATGTATTAGTTGGATAGGTAATCTAATAAATGGTTAAGCTGTTGAGGTTTAACCTTTTGTATGATGTCTCCTTCTTTTTTTAAGCGATTCTCGATATTTAAAAGATTGAAATCCGAAGGATGTAAATCTTTATTGATTTCATGCCAGTGAAGTGGGGTAGATACAGGGGCATGCTCTCGGGCTCTTGGTGTATAGGGGGCAGCTAATGTTTTCCCTTGACAATGTTGTAAATAATCAATATAAATGAGCTGCTTTCTATTTTTTTTGAGTCGTTCAATGGTAAATAAGTTTGGATGTTTTTGGACTAAGTATTCGCTAATAAACTGTCCAATTTTCCTTAGTTGATCAAAGCTATATTTTTGTTCAATAGGGATTACGATTTGGATCCCAGTTGCTCCAGAGGTTTTAGGTATAGATTGAATATGCAGCCTGTCCAGAAGCTCGCCAATGAAAAGGACCGCATCTATTAATCTAGGTTCATTTTCCATAGAGGGGTCGATATCTATAACCCACTCGACGGGTAAGGATTGATTAATGTAATGAAAGGAGGGATGAAATTCTAGGCATGCTAAATTACCTAGCCATAATAAAGTAGCTACGTTATCCAAGTTTACATACTGAATATTATGTAAATTTGCTGTTTTTACAAAATCAGGGGTCGGCTCAGGACAATTTTTTTGATAGAAAAAAGTCTTATCATTATATCCATGTGGAAATCTTATCGTAGTTAAATATCTACTTTTACAATATTTCAGGAGGAAAGGAGCTAACAGTATTAACTTATGTAAATATTCGATTTTCTGAATGTTTGGCCATAAAGGTTTGCTTGGATTTGAAATAAGGATCTCATGGCCTTCTACCATCAAAGGTACTTTTTCTGTTACATTAGACATGAACTTCCCTCCATTAAACTAATACAATTTATTGATATCAATGTACTCAATTTGAGGGTGACGTAATACCCCAGAAGATGTAATTTCTAATCCTTTGACTTTACACGGAAAAGGTTTCTTCAACCATACAATATGATCCCCTTTTAAATCTATAGGCAAAGAAATGAATGTGGGATCATTTGACTGATGTAATTTCGAATATAATAGAAGAGCTTCTTTCCATTGTTGATTTAATCCCGAGGAAACCTTTCCAAAATAGTATCCCTCTCGTACCATGACTAAACTTGAAAGCAGCTTTCCTTTGGTTGTGATTGCTGCGATTTCAACGTCAAAGGATAAGTTCGTTTTTTTCTTAAACCAGTCGTTATGTTTTTTCCCTTCTTGATAAGAACTGCTTAATCTTTTACTGACAATACCCTCCCATTGATGCGTATTGACCCAATCCCATAAAACTTGACCATCATCAAATAAATCTGTAACAAAAAGGGAGGTAGTGGTTTCATTAAAAAGTGTTTTCAGCTTCTGATAACGTTCCATGTAAGTTTTTTTTCTCCAATCTATACCATCGAGATAGAGCAGATCAAAAAGAACATAAGAAACAGGGTATTTGTTTTGTATGATCCCACTTTTGTTTTTTTCTCTTTGTAAGACTTTTTGAAAATTAGGTTTTTGAGTCTCTTGATCAAAAACAATCACTTCTCCATCAAGTAAAATTGAATCTTTCTCTTTTGTCTGAAGATTGGATTGGAAAACTGAAGTACTAAAGAGTTGTACAATCTCTGGGTACGTATCATTTTTAACGGTTAATTTTTTAGAGTAAAGATTTACTTTTCCATCCTGAATGAAAGTTAAAATTCTGACTCCATCCCATTTAAGTTGGTAACCCCACTCATCTCCTAAAGGGATCTGTTCATTTAAGATGGGTGACATTGGTTTTTTTGGAAGCTGTATCGTCATAAAGCTTTCCTTCATTTGTTAAGAAACTGTTTCTGTTTTTTTTGGTTTTGTTTTTTTAGATGCTTTTTTGCTTTGTGATTGATCCCCTGTATCCATTGCATTTAAACTGGCTTGTAGAGCTGTCATCAAATCAATGACGTCAGCAGTTTGCTGTTTCGGTGCAATTTTGATCTCTTCTCCAGAAACTTTACTTTCAATTAACTCTAATAACTGACCTCTGTAATCATCGTGATATTTTTCAGGTTCAAAAGGTTTAGTTAATTGTTCAATTAGCATTTTAGCCATAGATAATTCGTTTTCTTTGACGTTTACATTTTCAGGAAGATTAGGAATTTTTTCAACGGCTCGAATTTCATCAGGATAATAGATGGTTTCCAGCGTGATACATTTGTCTATTACTCTTAAAGCTGCAAGACTGCTTTTAGAACGAATAGAGATTTTAGCAATTCCTATTTTCCCACTTTCCTTCATCGCTTCTAACAACAGAGAATACGCATTTGAACCCGTTTCTCCAGGTGATAAATAATACGTTTTTTGAAAATAAATGGGGTCGATTTCCTCTAATTGCACAAAATCCAGAATCTGTATTTCTTTTGTTGTTTCAGAATCAAGCTGCTCTAACTCTTCTTTTTCGAAAAGAACAAACTTCCCTTTTTCATATTCGTATCCTTTTGTTATTGACTCCCATTCTACTTCTTCATCACAATGTTTACATTTTCGAACATAACTGAGTGGGGTTCCACAATTTTTGTGAATATACCTCATAGATATACTTTTATCTTCCGTTGCTGAGAACATTTTGACTGGCACATGTACAAGTCCGAAGCTTATGGCTCCTTTCCACATTGTATGCATTAAACATTCCTCCTCTATTTGCTATTATGGTTATTTAAGTCATCACCTTAAAAGTTCGTTAGTCTGCGAATTTTCATTATTCTTTTACTCATTATTTACATTGCGAAATAAAATTAACCGTATCAGTGTGGTTTCTAATTTGATGATAAAAATAAAGGGGAGTGGGTATCATTTAAACAAGGGATTGCTTGATAAATATACATCGTATATAACGAATGGGCATCCCATTCATTTAAATAAAGGGAGGTAAATTATTTTGACTAAAAAAAATCAAACTGAAAGTAATGAAGAACAAAATGAAGGAAGAGAAAATCATTTTATGGATATTGATCGCATGGTGAACGAAGGGTTAGGTGGGGGACAAGTGACCCAGCAAAATGGACTCATCGATGAATCAACAACGGATACAATGGATGATGAAAAGAATGATATTAAAGAAAAATCTTTCGGTGAATGAGGGACTAAGTCTTCTTGTTACACAGCACGGACAATAATCGTTGATCTAGGAGGTTTAGTATGGATATAGAAAGAGCACAGGAGATATTTGATTCAGAAGCAAAAATTAATGTGTACTTAAATGGAAAGGAAATATGGATTGATAAGGTTGATCAGGTAAACAACTGCGCAAGTATTCACGAAGTAAATAACCCAAATGAACAAGAAACCGTAGAAATCACAAAATTAAAAGAACTGCAATAAGTAAACTCGTTAAAGCAATACTTATCCGAAGAAGGATTTCTTAGTAACTTATATATTCAACATATTTTGAATATCGGCGATGTGGATCAGAATTCGGTTCGCTGTAATAGGAACTTCTGAACTTCTTCAGATAGATGGTCATTCTTTGGCGCTTGATTGACAGTTATAGAATCCCGAATGAGGGAATCATGACATCTAACTTTGAAAATAGCGGGATTTGAGGGTCTTATTTATGTATTTTCCATATTTTTTTGAAAATAGCGGGATTTGAGGGTCTTATTTTAGCTGAAAATGGTTTTTTCATGATATTTTGGAGTGAAATCATTGAAATAAGACCATTGATTACCGTTATTTTACAAAAGTAGTCTGTTTTATCACATATAAGACCCTCATTTCCCTTTATTTTTTGCTTTTAAATCTTCGAAAGGGCACCGATAGGTAGTCTATTTAACAAAGAAGACTTCACTATCAAAATATTGCTCTTGAAAATGCAACATCTTTTTAATTTGTTTCCTCACCATCACCAGCCATAGTACCTTCGATATATCCATAATTTACAGAATAATAAACATCAAAATTTGGATGTTTTGAACCTAATGGTCTATCTACTATACGGTTACTCTTTTGTGAAGATAATCTAAATACATTCCACTACACATCTCCTTTAGCTGTACAAATCCATTATACACACCCAACCTAATTTGGTTGTAAGTTTTATCATAACTACACTTTTCGGGATGTTTTATTTATAATTAGAGGCAGCAAGAAACATGAATGTTTAGTTAGTAGGTGATTTCCTTGAGTTCATTAGATGAATTTGCATTAATTCAATCTTTAAATTATAAAAAACAATCCAAACATTTTCAACATAAACTGGGTGTCATAAATGGTATAGGGGATGATGCTGCTGTTGTACAAACCCGTAAAGGTTCGCAGCTTGTAATGAGCTGTGATACGATGGTGGAAACGATTCATTTCAATTCATATACGATGTTAGATGAAGATGTTGGCTATAAAGCGCTGGCTTCCAATTTAAGTGATGTAGCTGCAATGGGAGCTGTACCAAAGTATGCGCTCATTTCTTTAAGCATACCTAAGCACTATTCTACCCTTCGATTAAAAAAAATATATAAAGGACTTTATGCATGTGCAAATCAATTTGAGATTGCAGTTATAGGTGGTGATACAACCAAATCACCCAAACATTTAAATCTCTCAATTACTGTAATTGGGGAGGTTGAGTCAAATCAGGCCCTGTTACGTTCAAATGCGAAGGTGAATGATTTAGTTTTCACCACTGGTTATTTAGGGTGCTCAGCCGCAGGATTGGATTACTTATTGGCAGCGAAACAAAAACAACTCACCCTTGATCAAATTCCTATGAACTTTCGTCTACTTGTACAAGAGCATAGAAGACCAACGCCTCAAATTAAAGCAGGTCGCATTCTTTCAATATCTAAACGATGTCATTCCTTAAATGATGTCAGCGACGGACTATCAAGTGAAGCTGAGGAGATTAGTGAGGCTTCTAATGTAGGGATTTTATTAGATGAAGTGAAGTTACCTGTACATCCCAAATTAAAGGAGTATGGTCATTCCACTGGTAAGAACCCCATAGATTGGATTTTGTATGGTGGGGAGGACTATCAATTGCTTGGAACGGCTTCAAAAGCGAATGTGATTGAGCTACATAGTCGCTTTCAACAACATGGGATCCCATTTTTCATTATAGGAGAAGTCGTAACTCAAAAAGGTGTACAGATGAAAGACCGATACGGTAATATAAAAAAAATACATAAAAAAGGGTATAATCATTTTAATTAGATAGGCTGGAGTGAATACATTGAATCAAACAAGCAGTTTTCAATTTCATGCTTTAATAGAAGAAGATACGAAGCGGCTAGCTCAAGAAATTGCAAAAAAAGTACAAGCAGGGAATGTGATTACATTAGATGGGGACCTTGGAGCAGGTAAAACAACATTTTCTCAGGCGTTTGCAAAGGAAATGGGGATCACTGAGATCGTAAACAGTCCGACTTTTGTGTTAATTAAAGAATATCAAGGTCAGGAGCTGCCTTTGTATCACATGGATGTTTATCGCTTATCTATAGAAGAAGCTGATGAATTAGGTTTGGAAGAATATTTTTTTGGAAATGGTGTTTGTTTAGTTGAGTGGTCAAGTAAAGTTACTGAACTTCTTCCAGAACATCGTTTGGAATTATACATTACGCATTTAGGTAATCAAGAGCGAAAATTTGAGATTACTCCAAAGGGTGAGTTATATGTAACTTGGTGTGAAAAGTTGAAAAACAGTGGGGTGATTTCATGAAAACAGATCAAACATCCGATAACATCATGCTCGCTATGGATACTTCAACTGCAGATCTCACTGTTGCGGTATTACAAAATGATCAATGTTTAAAAGAAATTCGAGTGAAAGCGGAAAGAAGTCATTCAACACAATTGATACCTTGTATACAAAAATTGCTCAGTGATGTGGATCTCAAGATGAAAGATTTGGACTGCATTGCAGCTGGACATGGTCCAGGTTCATATACGGGAGTTCGAATAGCGGTTACGGTTGCAAAAACACTAGCGTGGGCATTAGATATCCCTTTATTTGGAGTTTCCAGTTTAGAAGGTTTATCTTATGGACTTTATCGGGATATGAAACAGAGTGAAATGGGTGAAAATGAAGCGTTTCCCTGGATTATTCCAATATTAAATGCGCGAAGAGGACAAGTATACACAGGGGTATATGAATTTAAAGAACATGGGAGATCAAATAGATTACCTGATGGTATAAGGTTGATGGAAAAGTGGATTGAACAAATCCATGATCAGCTTCAATCACAATCCTCTTCAAAACAAATTACATTTGTGGGTGATGTTGATGATTTTAAATCCGAGATATCCACATTAGAAGAGATTTCTGGTCAAAAAGTGAACTGTTTTGAAAAACATATGAATGCTTATGATATTGGACTTTTGGCTTTAAGCCAATGGGATCAAAGTAAAATAAACGAACCACATCATTTTATACCGAACTATACACAGTTGACTGAGGCAGAAAGAAATTTATGATAGGAACCCTACATAAGGTTGTTGAAAGGAAACAAACCATGGAACGAGTAAGTCGATCGATGACGATATCTGATATTGAGCAAGTTTATGAAATAGAATCTGAGGTGTTTACTACCCCTTGGACGGCGCAAGCTTTTTATAATGAGCTTTTGAACAATCATTTTGCAAAATATCAAGTGATTGAAGTAGATGGGAACATTGCTGCATATGGTGGTATGTGGACAGTGATAGATGAAGCACATATTACGAATATTGCAGTCCGTAATCAATATCGAGGACAAAAATTGGGTGAACAATTACTTCAGGAAATGAAAGAAAATGCATTGGCACTAGGAATGAAGAAAATGACTTTGGAAGTAAGAGTATCTAACGAAATTGCGATTCATCTTTATAAAAAATTAGGATTTTATGAATCAGGCATTCGTAAAGGATATTACTCAGATAATCATGAGGATGCACTGATTATGTGGATAGATCTGAACCAAAAGGATGGAGCAAAATGACAATTACAATTTTAGCAGTAGAAACGAGCTGTGATGAAACGTCTGTGTCCATAGTACAAAATGGAAAAAAGATATGTTCGAATATTGTTTCAAGTCAAATGGAAACACATGAGAAATTTGGGGGGGTTGTTCCTGAAATTGCTTCAAGGAAACATGTTGAAACGATAACTTTAATCATAGAAGAAGCGATTAAACAAGCCAATTTAGATGTAAAAGATTTATCAGCTGTGGCTGTGACTCAGGGTCCTGGTTTAGTTGGAGCTTTAATTGTAGGCATGGTTGCAGCAAAAGCTTTTGCATGTGCTTTTGATCTACCTCTGATTGGAGTCCACCATATTGCAGGTCATATATATGCTAACCAGTTAGTACACGATTTAGAATATCCTTTAATGTCGTTAGTTGTATCTGGTGGACATACTGAATTGGTTTATATGGAGTCACCTGGATCATTTGAAATTATAGGACAAACACGTGATGATGCAGTGGGAGAAGCTTATGATAAAGTAGCTAGAGCGTTAGGTTTACCATACCCAGGAGGTCCATATGTGGATAAACTAGCACAGGAATCTGATGCAGAAATTAAATTACCCAGAGCTTGGTTAGAAGCAGGTTCATATGATTTTAGTTTTAGTGGGTTAAAATCCGCCGTTTTATCTGTAATCAATCAAGCAAAAATGAAAAGGGAAGTTTTAAATAAAGCACAGATAGCTCTCGGTTTCCAAAATTCAGTGATTGATGTTTTAGTTGAAAAATCGTTAAGAGCAGTAAGACAATACGATGCGAAACAGCTGTTATTAGCAGGAGGTGTAGCGGCGAACAAAGGATTAAGGGAAGCATTACAAGCCCGTTGTGACAAAGAGGGAGTTCCTTTACTCATCCCACCTCTAGATCTTTGTACAGATAATGCGGCGATGATAGGTGCAGCAGCTTTCTTAAAATGGGAAAAACAAGACTTCAGTTCGATGGATTTGAAATCGGAAGCTCGTCTTTCTTTAGAAAACTGGATGTGAAATGATTAAAAGGTAATAGAAATGCTTGTCATAAGTAAGTTATAATAAAACTAAATTTTATAAAGCATTTTTTTTATTTTAAAGAGGTGATTGTATGTTAGGGACTGTGATTTTGATATCAATTTTATATATTCCTATTTTTTACAGAATACACAAAAGGATACGATTGTTAGAAGACGAAGTAAGAAAATTAACAAATGGTGATAAAGATTTTTATTGAAACTACGAAAAGACGCATGAATGCGTCTTTTTTGTTTTTGTTTAAGTAAAACAACATTTAAGTTATTCTTTTTCATTTGATGAATTATTTAAAGCGTTTGCTCCTACGATAATCAATATCAGGTAAATGATGATGACAAGAAAGAGAGAGGTTCCCAATGATACGATGAAAACACCTCCAGAAAAAGTACATTTTCCATGTGAATATAATATCCTTTATTTTCTAAAACGAGCACTTAGTAGAATATGATTATATCAATTCAATATTATACTAGATCTGTGTAATAACACGGATAGTTCACAAATTATCCACAATGTTATCAACAGGGTGTGTATAATGTGGAAAAGTACTTCGATCTATTGTTATTGCTGAATCATGGATGTGATGAAAATATAGGATAAGTTTTACACAGCAAATTGTGGATAATGTGGATAAATTGAAATGTTGTGTAAAAAGGCTGTAAAATCGATGTAAATCGACATGTTTCTTTGGGGATAAGGTTGTGGATAATGTGGACAGTATGTATCCCTTTGGAATTGGAGATGATGATGAAATACGGTCGGCTGTTTTTTGAAACAGAGGTGAATTAATTTGTGGAAAAAAATATTTATATCAATTCTTGTCATATTTACGTTCAATATGGTTTTTTTAGTTTTTGAAGAAATTTCAGCTTCTACATTTACAGAAAAAGAAAAGAATAAAGTGATTGTGGTATCCATCCCTAGTTTATCGTTTTATGAGTTTTCCACAGAACAGTTACAAGCTCTGCCTTCATTTTCTTTTTTATTTGAACAAAGCAGGGTGGGCGCTGTGAATATGCGTACAAGCGGAACTAATATTAATGATGTATATGTAACACTAGGTGCAGGTGTACCTACGGAAAGTAGATCCGATATTAAAGCACTCAATGTGGATGAAAAAATAGATGAAGAGAGTGCACAAGTATTATATTTTCGTTATGTTGGCAGTTTACACACAGATGAAGAGATTTTAGTGCCTGAAATCTCTTTATTGTATGAGATGAATGAAAATAATCGTTATCAAACACAAATTGGTTTGTTAGGAGAAACTTTGAAACAAAATGAAAAAAATATTTTTGTGTATGGTAATCGAGATAGGGGGATCGTTTCGAATGAATCATACGACGGGAGAAAAAGATCGGTCGCTCTAATGTTAATGGATCAATGGGGGTTAATTCCTTATGGAAACATAGGAGCAGAAACCTTAACTATGAATGAAAATAGACCCTTTTCAATACAAACGAATTATCAATGGATTTATGAACAATTGAGTAATGTGAAGACAAATTCCATGATTTTGATTGAATTAGGAGATTTAGATCGTTTATATGTGGATAAGTCATATTATTTACCAGAGCGTTTTCAACAGTTAAAACAAGAAATCTTAAAAGAAATGGATAAATTCTTAGGAAAAATCATAACTGAGATGAATCCTGAAGATGCATTGTTCGTGTTTTCACCGCAAGTACATCGTGATGCAAAAGAGGAAAAGCTGTTGTTAACACCAATTATTTATTACGATCATCAAATTACCCCTGGATTACTCACTTCATCTACAACAAAACGAAACGGAATTCTTTCACATGTGGATATCGCTCCAAGTTTGTTGAATTTTTTCCAAATCTCTATTCCAGTTGAAATGATGGGAAATATAATGATATCTGAAGATAATGATCAGAAAGATATACATTGGCTTGCTCAAGAGTTAGTGAAAATTCAAAACATATATCAGTTAAGACCAAAGCTGTTATATTCATTTGTTACATTTGAAGTGATCGTATTAATAGCTAGTTTATTTGTCGTTTTAAGAGGTTGGAATCAAGGGATGCAATTCATTAAACCATTTTTGTTATCATTACTTATAGCCCCACTTGTCATGCTTTGGATGGGGTATTTTTCAGGACTATCTAGTTTCATTCAAATTGTATTTTTTCTTTTAGTTACCTTTTTACTAAGTATGATGTTTCAGTATTTCTCGATAATTTTGATGCTTACAATCATTAGCTTTTCTACTTCCTTCATGATTTTATTGGATGGTTTATTTGGTGCCTATGCTATGAAACATTCTGTATTAGGATATGATGTGATGATAGGTGCTAGATATTATGGGATTGGAAATGAATTTATGGGGGTTCTGATCGGATCAACTGCGCTTGCAGCTACCATGATTTTTCATATGACTTACTTGAAATATGAAAGGGTTACAAAATGGTTGATTACAAGTTATTTTTTGATTGTTATATTCTATTTAGGAGCTCCTTTTTTAGGAACAAATGCTGGAGGTACAATCACTGCAATTGTAACATTTTCTATATTGTGGATAAGGTGTTTTAAAGAAAAATGGTTGAGGTCCATTCACTGGATGAAGTTGGCTGTTTTTTGTGGGATATTAGGGTTTGTGTCGTTGAGTGTTCTTTGGGTATTAAATGACGTTTTGATTACTGACCAGAATAAAGTGAGTCACATCGGAAAAGCGATGAATGGATTATTTGGGGGAAATGTGCAACAAACTTTAGATATTGTGATCAGGAAGATATCTATGAACTGGCATCTAATACAAGTGTCAGCATGGAGTAAAGTATTTTTAACTAGTTTAGTTGTGATTGTGTTGTTTGTATTAAAACCAAAAGGGAGGTTTCAGAAATGGCATGATAAATATTATTCTTTAATGATTGGCTTTTCTTCAATAACAATTGGTACCATTGCAGTATTTTTCTTAAATGATTCTGGTATCGTAGCGGCAGCTACCATGATTGTGTATGTAGCTATTCCGATGTTGTTGTTGAAGTTGAATGATGGAGATAATAAAGTAGAGATTTAGTTGTAGACTTGACCACTTTCTAAAATTACATTTTATAGGATATTTTAATGGAAAGTTAGGTAATTAAAATGGATTATTAGATAGAAAATAGATTCCATTATGGATATTCCATTATATAGAAGTAGTGGTATAATATAATAGTTACAATAGTTGGTATAGGGCGGTAGGCTAATCCTCTTTTAAAGGAGGTGATGCTTATGACTGTATATGAATCTATTTCTTTGATGATTACGTTTGCAATTCTTGTAGTTGCAATGCTGTCATTTCATAAAAAGAAATAGACCGCCCTCGACCAAAGGCTGCGGTCTATTTTTGATCTCGGCTTACCGTTTATATAACGGCTATTGTACAAAATCCCCGTAGATGCACCAACATCTGCGGGTTTTTATTATTATATGGATCTCTTAATCACATTATACATTATAATATTTACTAACGGCAACTATAATATGGTTAAATTTGTGAATTTTCGATCACAACAAGGTTTCCCATTCCTCATAATCTTCCTTCAGCTTTACCTTTTTTTGATCCATCAATTCTGTTTTTTCCTGAACCAATACATAATCATTAAATATTTCAGGGTCTGCCAGGTCTTTTTCAATTTCACTTATTTCCTCTTCAAGGTCATGAATGGATTTTTCTAAGGCTTCAATTCTTCTGGTACGATTACGTTCATCTCGTTTTTTCTGCTTATCTAATTCATATGAGTTCTTATTATTATTTTCCGGATCGTCATTATTATTGTTATGAACAGGTTTTGAGTTTTGTTCTTCTAATTTCTCTTCTTCAAGTTCAGCTTTTTTTTCGACATAATCATCGAAATTTCCCAGGAAATGTGTCATACCATTGGGAGAAAGCTCGAATACTTTTTCTGCAAGTTTATTTAAAAAATAACGGTCATGTGAAATAAATAATAACGTTCCTTCATAATCCATTAATGCAGATTCTAGTACTTCTCTACTAAATAAATCAAGGTGATTGGTGGGTTCGTCCAAAATGAGCACATTTGCGTTCAGTAACATTAGTTTTGCAAGTGAAACTCTTGCCTTTTCTCCTCCACTTAAGGAACTAATTTTTTTTAGAACATCATCCCCAGAGAATAAAAAATTCCCTAATACCGTTCTTATTCGTTTTTCCTCTAAATGTGGATATTGATCCCAAAGTTCATCAAGTACAGTGTTATTTTCGTTTAAATTTTTTTGTTCTTGATCATAAAAGCCAAGTTTAATGTTTGATCCCCAATCAATGGTTCCTGAAGTAGGATTATATTTTTTTATTAACGTATTTAATAAAGTAGACTTTCCAGTTCCATTAGGTCCAATCAAAGCTATAGAGTCCCCTCTGTATAAGTGAAAGGTTACATTTTTAAATAAAGGGGTGTTTTCTTCAAATTCAAAAGATAAATCGTTAACCTTCAACACATCATTTCCTGTTCTCTTGTCGACTTGAAAAGTGAAATGTGCTTTTTTTAACCCTTCTATTGGTTTATCAAGCACTTCCATTTTTTCCAATGCTTTTCGACGGCTCTGTGCTCTTTTCGTAGTGGATGCTCTAGCTAGATTTTTCTGAACAAAATCCTGCATTTTTGAAATTTCAGCCTGTTGTTTTTCATATTTCTTACTTTCAATCTCAAGATTTTGTGCTTTTAATTCTAAGTATCTTGTATAGTTCCCTGTATATCTTTTACTTGTTGTTCTTTCAATTTCATAAATGACATTCACTAGGGCATCAAGAAAATAACGATCATGCGAAACGACTACGACTGCACCATCATAAGAACGTAAAAAACTTTCCAGCCAAGATAAAGTGGTTAGATCTAAATAGTTAGTAGGTTCATCTAATAAAATGACGTCTGGAGATTGTAATAGCAGCTTAGCTAATGCTAATCTAGTTTTTTGCCCACCGCTTAAATTTTCGATTAGAGAATCGGCAGGGATTTTGGAGAAACCCATGCCATGAAGAATACCCCGTATGTTGGCCTCAATTTCATAACCCCCTTGCTCCTTAAAAGTATCTGAGAGTTTAGAATATTTCTCTAAAGTTTGTTCGTATAGTTTTGTGTTTTCAATGACCTGAGGATCAGACATTTGTTGCTCAAGCAAACGAAGCTCTGTTTCCATTTTTAGAACTTGTTCATATATCGATAACATTTCATTCCAGATGGTTTTATCAGAATTTAATCCGCTATTCTGTGCTAAGTATCCGATGCTAATCTCTTTGGCTTTAAAAATATCACCTGATGTTGGAGATAACTCTCCAGCGATAATTTTCATAAAAGTTGATTTACCAGCGCCATTTACACCCACAATGCCAATGCGTTCTTGTTTTTCTATTTGTATGGAAGCATTTGATAATATGGTTTCTATGCCATAACTTTTGCTTATATTAGATGCTTGTACAAGCATATTTTTACAACCTCCTGCAATACTTCTGCCTTCATATCATTTATATTATATATAAGAAACAATCAATAATTTAGTATTTAGTTTCTTTTCAGTGTAACTTAAATTCATCTTCACTTCAAAGCTATCACAAACTTACCAAATTTTATGATTAGGATAAGGGAACTAGCTCATGTATCATATAAAGAAAGAGAATAACTAGAGGGAGGATACATATGAAATCTAAGCCCTTTTGTAAACGCTTTCTATTTATTATATTACTCATTTTATTGACTTCTAGTTTTTCTTATCCTTCTACACGGGATATAAAATTAAGTTCAGAAAAATCAATACAGGTAGTGAGTGCGTCGTCTTCTGATTTCAACAATCAAATAGATGTAATGACCTATAATATAAGACATGCAAAAGGATTGGATGGCAGAGTGGATATAAATCGTATCATTTCGGTGATTGAGGATTCTGGTGCGGATATTGTCGGTTTACAGGAAGTCGACCGATTTCATATTCGAAGTGATATGGCGGATCAAATAGAGGAAATTGCGGAAAGATTAAATATGTATTGGGCTTTTGTTCCTAGCTTACAGTTTAGCTTTATGGAGTATGGAAATGCAATTTTGAGTCGATATCCCATCATTACCAAGGAGATGATTTATCTAACAAATGACATTGAGGATCGAAGTGCCATATTAGTAGAAATAGAAACACCACTTGGTTTAATAGAGATCATAAATTTGCATTTTGGGTTAACGTACGAGGAAAAGGAATCACAAATGACTCAGATTATGTTACAGATACAAAACATAGAACACCCTATTATTTTAATGGGAGATTTTAATATGACATCAGATAACTCACTTATGCAAGATTTAACTGATACTTGGCAAAGCTCCCGTACTGATTCCGCAACTGTTTTAAGTGGCTTAGAGATAGATTATATTTTTGCAAATAATGGATTGCTCATTTTAGATAGCTGGACGATTGAATCTGATGCTTCTGATCACATGCCTGTTGTAGCAGAGGTTTCAGTCACAGAGATGTATTGAGATTGAATATATTCTGATGCTCACAAATGCCACTTCCAGTACAATGTTAGAGAAACATCTGGTTTAACTCCTTTTTCAAATAGGAGTTTTTTTGTGTTATACATGATAAAATAACGATAGTAATACATATAAGTCCGTGTAAAAACAACCTCTATAATAATTTAAGTGGAAAGGTCATTTGATTTATGTCCATAATAAATGAGAAATTAGAATTGAGAAATAAAATGCTTCAAGTCCGATCTCAAATCACATTAAAGGAAAGGACAACAAAGTCGATACAAATCTGCAGTCATATCACTAGGTATGTTGAGAGAGTGTTAAATATGCAACAACCTATTAACATAATGATGTACATGCCTTTTAAAAATGAAGTGGATATAACGTCATTAATGGATTGGTGTTGGAAATCAGGTGGGACTGTTTTTCTTCCGAAGGTTGTTCAAAATAATGAAATGGAAATTCATTTGATAAAAAAGCTTAATGATGTTGAAGTAGGGAAGTTTGGAATATTGGAGCCTAAATCAGATACGGATACCTGTCACGATATATCTCAAATTGAAGTTGTGATTGTTCCGGGAATTGCTTTTAATCAATCTGGTGGTAGATTAGGTTTCGGTGGTGGATATTACGATCGTTTTTTTTCACGTTATGATAAATTAGGTTTTAAAGAACCGTTTAAAATAGCTGTTGGCTATGAAATTCAAATTGTGGAATACGTGCCTATAGAAGTACATGATTATATGATGGATCAAGTAATTACAGAAAAAGGAGCACTATTGTAGTAAACGTTATATACAATCAGAAAGATGAAGTAAATTTAATCTTCATTTAATGAATTTGTAACATGTTTAGCAGTTAAATATTTTAAAATTAAGATAGAATATAAATGAAGGAGAAATGCCATTTGGAAGAAGGAAAAACATTTACCCATATGAATGAACAAGGAAGAGCACGAATGGTGGATGTTTCAGAGAAAGATCAAACTAAAAGAACAGCGCTTGCAAAAACTTCGATGAAGATGGAGTCAACTACATTAACTGCCATCAAGGAAGGGAAAATAAAAAAAGGCGATGTCCTGGCTGTAGCGCAGGTTGCAGGCATTATTGCTGCTAAAAAAACAAGTGAATGGATTCCCATGTGTCATCCAATTCCGATAACGGGTATTGATATTCGTTTTTCAGATAATGACAAGGACGAATTGTATATTGAAGCTATTGTGAGTACAATAGGAAAAACAGGAGTTGAGATGGAAGCATTAACGGCTGCATCTGCAACGGCTTTAACAGTATACGACATGTGCAAAGCATTGGAAAAGTCTATTGTCATCGGACCCACTTATTTAGCTGAAAAAACGGGCGGTAAAAGCGGAGATTATCATAGGTTGTAAATGGAGGTGGGGACCAATGAGCTGGAAAGTAGCCATTTTAACAGCAAGTGATAAGGGCTCCAGAGGAGAAAGAGAAGATATTAGTGCTCAGGTGATCAGGGAATTAATTGAAGAAGAGATGAATGGAGACATCGTCCAATATAAAGTTGTTCCTGATGAGCAACATATGATCAAAAATACACTGATTGAAATGGCAGACCAACACGCAGCAGATTTAATTTTAACAACAGGTGGAACTGGTTTTGCCCAAAGGGACGTCACACCAGAAGCTACTCTGGAAGTAATTGAAAAACAGGTTCCTGGATTTGCTGAAGTCATGAGATCAACCTCTATGTTAAAAACGAGGCGTGCGATGTTGTCCAGAGCTGCATCGGGCATACGTGGCAAAACTTTAATTATTAACTTGCCTGGCAGTCCGAAAGGTGTGCATGAAAATTTGCAAGCGATCATTGATCAACTACCTCATGCTTTAGGTATTCTTACAGGTGTGGAGGGAGAACATAAATCATGACAAAAGATGACATGCTGCTGGAAGTTCGTACAGAGGATGCTATAGGAATGGTATTGGCCCATGACCTGACTCAAATTATTCCAGGTAAATTTAAGGGGAGAATATTTAAAAAAGGGCATGTGATTCAAAAAGACGACATTCCTAAGCTGCTTGATATTGGCAAGGAACATATCTATATTCTAAATTTAAAAAACGGTTATCTTCATGAAAATGAAGCAGCCATACAGATGGCGAACTTATTGTATGGGGAAAATGTCGAATTGAATGAACCTAGAGAGGGAAAAGTAAACATAAAATCCAAAATCCATGGATTGGCTAAAGTCAATGGGGATTTAATTAATGAATTGAACCAAATTGATGAAATTGCAGTAGCTACTTTGAAAAATAACACAGTAGTTAAAGCAAATCAACCGATCGTTGGCACAAGGGTCATTCCTTTAATCGTAAACAAAGAGAAATTGGAACAGTTTAAAAAAACGATCGAACAATATAAATTAAAATACGGTAGTGACTCATTGATTCATGTGAAACCTTTTCGTCAAATGAAGGTGGGTTTGATTACAACTGGAGGAGAAGTATTTACAGGTCGAATTAAAGATAAGTTTGGCCCTATTGTAAAACAGAAGATTGCCAATCTAGGCTCTGAAGTCGTAGAACAGCGTTTTTCACCAGACCATGCTGAATCGATTATACAACATATTCAAGCCTTTAAGGATGAAGATGTTGATCTCATTTTAGTTACTGGCGGAATGTCTGTAGATCCAGATGATCGAACACCAGGTGCAATAAAACAAACGGGTGCAAATGTGGTGAGTTACGGAACACCGATGTTGCCTGGGTCTATGCTGATGATGGCTTATTTAGGTGATACACCTATTATGGGGCTTCCAGGGTGTGTGATGCATGATCCATTTACCTCTTTTGATGTATTGTTGCCTCGAATCTGTGCAGGTGAGAAAATTGAAAAGGAAGACATTACTATTATGGGCTATGGTGGATTATATCATTGTTAAGTTATAATATAGATATAAAAACGAAAGGAGGGATTCCCATGGGTCTTGGAGCCATTGGAATACCTGGGCTTATTCTGATTTTAATTATTGCATTAGTTTTATTTGGTCCAAATAAACTTCCAGAGTTAGGTCGTGCATTTGGCAAAACGTTAAAGGAATTTAAAAAAGGTGCAAATGGTATTTTAGATGAGGATGACAAAAAGAAACAGGATATGACACGTAAAGAGATCAATGAATCAGAAGTAACGCAAAGTAAAAATGAGAAGGAAGATAATAGAAGATTGCCTGAATAAGTTGGTGAGTAGAGATGAGTTCAAATCAAGATATGAATTTAGTTCAGCACCTAGGTGAATTACGCAAACGTATTATCTGGGTCGCTGTAGTATTAGTTGTTTGTATGGTCGCAGGATTTGTCATAGCAAGGCCTATCATCAATTATCTAATGGGGGCAGCTCCTGCTGATCTTAGTTTACATGCTTTATCACCTTGGGATTCTGTTCGCATGTATGTCAATGTAGCTTTTATTTTCGCATTGGTCATTTCTCTCCCCTTTACGTTGTATCAAATTTGGGCTTTTGTAAAACCAGGATTAAAACCGAAAGAGCAAAAAGCTTCACTTGCCTATGTGCCCTTTGCATTTTTAATGGTTTTAGTAGGGTTATCATTCGGTTATTTTGTTGTGTTTCCATTAGCATTTTTATTTACATCAACGATAACTGAAAGCTTGGGATTAATAGAAACGTATGGAATTAGTCAATATTTTTCTTTTATGTTTAACATATTATTACCACTCGCTGCCATTTTTCAATTGCCAGTAGTTGTCATGTTTCTAACGAAAATAAAAATATTAAATCCAAACCTCTTAAAAAAAGTAAGGAAGTTCGCATATTTTATACTTGTTGTTTTAGGCACTTTAGTCACTCCTCCAGATGCCATTACAGCTTTAATTGTTGCCGTACCTATGATACTTTTATATGAATTCAGCGTATTACTATCAAAAAGAGTATATAAGAAACAATTAGAGATGGATCGTGTTTGGGAAGAGGAATATGGGGAGAAGTAATGGATTTATGCGTAAAACACTATGCAGGTGCAAAAAAGCACATGGTATAGTGTTTTTTCTATACCCCAAAAAGTGAAGTGAACCAAAGATGTGGAATTCGGGTACTTTTCGGGGGCCCCGGAACCATATAATTTTTTACTCAAGAAAAAAAATTTACTAAAATCACTTGAAATGTCTTGGTAAAATGAGTATGATAAATAGTGTTGTTAGCACTATACGTATCCGAGTGCTAATAATACCAAAATAATGTAATTAACATTACATAATTATTTTAAGGAGGGTTATTACCTATGATTAAACCACTAGGTGATCGCGTAGTGATAGAAGCTGTTGCGAAAGAGGAAACAACAGCAAGTGGTATCGTATTACCAGATTCAGCGAAAGAAAAACCACAAGAAGGTAAAATTGTTGCTGTAGGAAGCGGTACTTTAAAAGATGGAGAACGTGTTCCTCTTGAAGTAAAAGAAGGAGACCTTGTATTGTTTTCTAAATATGCAGGTACAGAAGTGAAATTTGATGGTAAAGAATTATTGATCATGCGTGAAAGTGATGTTCTTGCAGTTTTAGCATAAATATAAACGGTTTAATTTGAGGAGGTAACATATAAAATGGCAAAACAAATTCAATTCAGTGAAGATGCTCGCAGAGCGATGCTTCGTGGTGTAGATGAATTAGCAAATGCTGTAAAAGTAACTTTAGGTCCAAAAGGGCGTAATGTTGTTCTTGAGAAAAAATTTGGTAGCCCATTAATTACAAATGATGGTGTTACTATTGCTAAAGAAATTGAACTAGAAGATGCATTTGAAAACATGGGTGCTCAGTTAGTTAAAGAAGTAGCGACTAAAACAAACGATGTTGCTGGTGACGGTACTACTACAGCAACTGTATTAGCGCAAGCTATGATTCGTGAAGGTTTAAAAAATGTTACAGCGGGTGCAAACCCAATGGTCATTCGTAAAGGAATTGAAAAAGCAGTTGCTGCTGCAGTAACTCAACTTCAAGAAATTGCGAAGCCAGTTGAAAACAAACAATCTATTGCACAAGTTGCTGCAATTTCTTCTGCTGACGAAGAAGTAGGTCAATTAATTGCTGAAGCAATGGAAAAAGTAGGAAATGATGGAGTAATCACTGTTGAAGAATCCAAAGGTTTTGTAACTGAACTTGAAGTGGTTGAAGGTATGCAATTTGACCGTGGATATATTTCTCCTTATATGATTACTGATACTGATAAAATGGAAGCTGTTTTAGATGATGCTTACATTCTAATTACAGATAAAAAAATTACTAACATTCAAGAGATCCTTCCAGTGCTTGAAAAAGTAGTTCAACAAGGTAAACCACTTGTGATTATGGCTGAAGACGTTGAAGGTGAAGCACTTGCTACTTTAGTAGTGAACAAGTTGCGTGGAACTTTTAATTGTACAGCTGTAAAAGCACCTGGATTTGGTGATCGCCGTAAAGCAATGTTACAAGATATTGCTGTATTAACTGGTGGTCAAGTGATTACTGAAGAGCTAGGTTTAGAATTGAAAAATACTGATATTTCTCAATTAGGACGCGCTCGTCAAATCGTTGTTCAAAAAGAAAACACAATCGTTGTTGACGGTGCTGGTGAAGCTGCTGATATCGGCGCTCGTGTACAACAAATCCGTAATCAATTAGAAGAAACTACTTCTGAATTTGATAAAGAGAAATTACAAGAACGTTTAGCTAAATTAAGTGGTGGAGTAGCGGTAATCAAAGTGGGTGCAGCTACAGAAACTGAATTAAAAGAGCGTAAACTTCGCATTGAGGATGCTTTAAACTCTACTCGTGCAGCAGTAGAAGAAGGTATCGTCTCTGGTGGAGGTACAGCGTTAGTTAATGTATTCAATGCAGTAGGTAATGTTCAAGCAGAAGGTGACGAATTAACAGGTGTTAATATCGTACTTCGTGCTTTAGAAGAGCCTGTACGTATCATTACTTCAAACGCAGGTTTAGAAGGTTCTGTTATTGTAGATCGCTTGAAAAAAGAAGAAGTAGGTATTGGTTTCAATGCAGCTACTAGTGAATGGGTAAACATGGTTGACGCTGGAATTGTTGACCCTGCTAAAGTGACTCGTTCTGCATTGCAAAACGCAGCTTCTGTTGCAGCAATGTTCTTAACTACAGAAGCAGTTATTGCTGACAAACCTGAAGAAAATGGTGGAGCTGCTCCTGCTATGCCTGATATGGGCGGCATGGGTGGAATGGGTGGAATGGGCGGCATGATGTAATAAGGGTGTAAAAACCTTGATACATCAACGTTTATGAGTCCTATCACCCTATCAAACCACCGAAAAAAACACCGATATTAGTCGGTGAGATTTATAGAGAGGTCTTTCATTAAGTTACTGAACTTATTGGAAGCCTCTTTTTTAATGTTCTTTGTCATGTGTGCGTATATGTCCATAGTAGTGTTAATATCTGAATGTCCTAATCGTTCTTGTATCTCTTTTATGTGTACGTTAGCTTCAATTAATAAGGACGTGTGAGTATGTCTAAATGAATGAGGTGTGACCTGTTTTTGTATAGATGTTTTCTTAAGTAGTCGCTGCATTCTGAATGATAAATGCTTAATTGTTTTGGGATAACCTTCATTTGTTGCAAAAATAAAGTCGTTGTCTTTGTAGAAAGGTTTGTTATCTTTCATTATCACTCCTTTGAAAATGTTTATTTAGAAGGGTTAACCAAGCAAGTTCCTGAAATCTCACAACGTCATAAAGTTGATTCAGATGGTAATCTATTGTATTTGCTTCCCCAGGAGCCAATGGAAATACAAGAAGAGTTCACTAAAACGATAGAAACAACAGAAATAACAGAAAATCCAGTGATGGTAAATACACCAACTCAAATTCCGATCTTTAACGATGATGGTACACAAAAACAGTATGAGCGTACCGTGAGAGGTGAAACAACAGAGGTTACAGATGAACCATTGATGGAAAAGGTTTGGGATGAAGAAAATGAAGTTTATAACGATGTTCACAAAGTCGATGAAGATGGAACCCTTTTATATTGGGGGCAAGTAGGAACTGGACAAATGATTAACTGTTATACCGTTGAACAAATTCTAAATCAAAAGGAAGATCCAGAGGGCAATCTATTATATTACAAAGAAGTAACTGAAACTAGCATCACCTATGAAGATCAGGAGCCACTAGAAATCACTCAAGATGATGAAAGGTGGACGGAAGAACTTGCGCCAGCTCTTGAAGATATTGAACAGATTAAAATGGTGAAGTTTGAGGACCAACCTTCTTTATTTACTTATGAAGATATTCTAAATGCTCCAAAGACTCCACTTACAGCAGAGCAAGAGATTGAATTGTTGAAATCTGAAAATGCCACACTTATCCTTGATTCATTACAAAAAGAGAGTCAAATAGAAGCTTTAGAGAGTGAGAATGCTACACAATTTCTTAATTCACTTGAAAAAGAAACCCAAATCGAAGAACTAGAAACAGAACTAGCAGGACTCACATTGTCATTAGTAGAGGGAGGTGTGATTTAATGGATTGGTTTAAGATCGTTCAAAGATATTATCCGAAGTATTATAGTAAAGAAAATGTAAAAGTATTTGTTGAACGAACAAAGATCACAGATGAACAATATGAACAAATCGTAGGTGAACCATACACAGTATAGGTTCTATTTTTATGTATGGACTTGGGTTAGAACACATTTTCAAACAAGCAAGTTACATGTCTATACAAAATGAAGGGGATGAACATAGAATATATCAACCTCCTAGTAATAGGAGGGTGTGCGCTCATATATATCTCTCTACGGTGTAAACCTCACTATTTATATAGTGGGGTTTTAATCTATGAAAAATGTGTACTTGCACTAGGATACCCGTCCATACAAAATAGATTCACTGAACATAGTATATACTACATCACTTTGAAAGGAGGAATTCTTATGAGTACTTACAAAGGTACAGGCGTAGCAATAATTTTAATCCTTTTCATTCTATTGGTTATTATTTTATTTAGTTACGGATTCGATCAAATAGTACGTAGAGGGGAATGTGCAGTAGCAGCATTGCAGTTCCTGTAGCAAAACTATGTAGATAACCACACTATTCATTTAATATAGTGGGGTTTTAATCTATGAAAAATGTGTACTAGCACAAGGACACTCGTCCAGTCAAAATAGATTATATATGTTACATCATATATAGAAAGGAGGGATTAACATGGGTTCACATAGTTCTGGTAGTGGAGCTGTATTAGTTCTAGTACTATTCATTCTTTTAGTTATTATTTTAGTTGCTGCAAGTGGACGTTCGAGATATACTAGGTTATTAATCGCAGCAGGAAGCCCAAGTGGACTTTAAGTCTTAATATAAAGCTATACAGTAAATTCAAAACTCTGCTTATCTAATAGCAGGGTTCTTTAATGTTAAGGAGGGTGGATAGATTGGAATTAAATATCATTCAATATTTTTTAACTCAGGGACCCTTTGCGGTCCTTTTTGTATGGTTACTTATTTATGTGATGAAGAACAACAACAACCGAGAAAATAGACTCTATAACACCCTAGATGAATTAAGCAAAAGGTTCGGTTCTTTGGATAAAAAACTAAATCGCATAGAAGACAAAATTGATAGGAAGGAGGGAGAGTAAATGACCTTCAAAATAAAATATCCCATCACCAAGAAATACCTTACTAAAGGCACAAAAAGAAGATCAGGATATCAGATTCCTGAAGTAGGATTTATTGTTGCTCATGACACTGGAAATGATGGCTCAACTGCATTACAAAATATTAAATACTACGAGAGTTCAAACAATGTAATGAGTGCATCCGCTCATATTTTTGTAGATGACACAGGTATTTATGAGTGCGTTCCCTTGCTTACAGATACACCAGAAAAGGCATGGCATGTTCAATATCAAAAACCTTTGGATAATCAGATATTTGGTGATGATGCAAATGATATAGCAGCAGGTGTTGAACTTTGTTTTTCCCATCTAAGAGGAAGTATTAATAATGAAGAGTCCTATAAAAGGTATGTATGGGTATTAGCTTATATCTGTTTTAAGTTTGGTCTAGACCCTGCAAAATCAATTATCGGTCATCATATTCTTGATCCACAAAGAAAGACAGATCCACAAAACGCTCTATCAAAAATGGGTAAATCTTATGAGCAGTTATTACAAGATGTAGTGAAAGAATTCTATGATTGTTTACCGAAGGAGGAATTGAAACTAAAAAAATGGCAGATAGCTGTGGCTCATCAATCTATTGAAAACCTAAATGAGAAAGAATTGCTTCATGATGTTGATGTATGGAAAAAGAAAGTAGAGGAAAAACCGCAGGAAGTCATTAACGATTTTCCTTGGTTATTCTTTGTTATGTTAGATCGATTAAGTGAAAAGAAAGGGGATATATAAAATGAATACATTTATAGAAAGAATTAAACAACCTCATATATTACTAATGATTGCTACATTGATTTATCAAGGGCTAGAGTTTTACGGTTATGGAGTTGAGCAGGAAACATTTCAAATGTCTGTTGATCTGGTTACTTTTTTATTATTGGGTATGACAGTTTATAAATCTGAGAAGAATAAGTTGATATAGAGATATAATCCCCACTGGCTTTAGGTAGCTGGTGGGGGAGTAGTTCTTTTAGAAGTTCTGGATGGATCGTTAATTTTTTGTTGAGTTAGTGGAGTAATCCTTGTTATTGAACATGTAAGAAAAATGTCTAAAAAGGGAGGTGCAGCTCCCACGACAACTCCTTCCCCTACACCTAAGATTTGATCTGTAAATGATACTTGTGCAGCAATTAATTCAATTCTGAAAGTATTCCCAATCTTAAACTTTAGTAAATTTGTCATAGGGTCTTCACAGCAAGCGCATTTCCCTCTACTATTTTTTTTAGGTTTTAAAGCCGATATTATCCTCGTAGTTATAGTATTTGATGGATCTTCAATACACACATGAGTAATTTGACATATAGGAAATTCTCCATTATTTGTTGACACAATAAAATCTTTAACACCGGTAATGATAGTAGGAATATTACTAACTGGTGTTTCAATATTTAAATTTTCTACTCCAATCAAGTCCTCCAAAATACACTGCATCGGACAGACACAGCAATCACATATGGATTTATCAAACGCCCCCATGAGATCACGTCCTTATAAGTTTTTAATATTGTATGAGTTCAAATGATGTTTTGATTGGACGTGTAACTATTCTCTAAAAATGTGCTCTTGCATATTTTCCAGTATCTCTTATATAATAAGAACAAATGTTCTAATAAGAGGTGATTGAAATGAAAGAAAATAAACTAACACCTGGTTCAAATATGATGTGGGAAGCCAGTCGCATGATACTACCTGAACATAAAGAACTCATGAACTATTATCAAAAAGAAAGAAATAGAAAAACGAAGCCAGAACTTGTGGAAGAAGAAGTCAATATTATATCTCAACAATTATCTGAATCAAAGTTGAGTGAATCACAAATCACAGTCGAGTTGTTCAGGGCTTTTGGTCAGAATGCGTTTAAGACTGGAACAGTGACTAAATTCGATACCCAATTAAAACAAATTAAATTAGAGCATGAGCATGAATATGAGTGGATAAAGTTTGGTGATATAGTAGGGGTGTCCTGATGCTAACAGACCTTGAAAGAAAAGTATTACGTATTCTGTATAACTTCCCTCATTCAATAAAAAAAAGAATGCCAACCATTCGAGAACTGGAAATCAAAACAGGAAAAGACGAGAAAACAGTGAGATCTGTATTAAACGGACTTGTTAAAGGAAGGTATATCGAATGTAAGGACGGAAATACTCAGAATATAAAGATTATATCAACTAGGGATTATGATTCTCCTTTTAAAATGAGAAGAAACCACTGACCTTAAAAAGTCGGTGGTTTTTCTTTGGCTTCACCTTAAATGAAACCATGCCCATAAAAAATTAGTTTTAAACAGTTCTATTATATCAAACACCTAATATTTTACAAATTATTGCAATCTAGCAGCTTAAAGATATTAATTGCTCCATGTTTCTTTTTATTTTTAGTTTTTTACATTTATTATTGCAAAAGTCTTGTTTCTTATAAAGCTTCTTTTTACAGTATAAACATTTCATTTATTCATTTCTCCTTTCATAAATCCCAAAATTGATCAGCTCTAACGGAAGGATCTACTTCACGTAGGACTTTTATTATTTTTTGAGAATTTCTGTATGTAGGTGATCGATCATCATCTATAGCTAATTGACTAATGGTACCGTGACTTACACCACTTTTGTTAGAAATCCACTGTTGTTTTAAACCTTTCCTATCAATCCATTTACCAAAATTACTTCGGGGCTTCCCCAAACCAAACATTCTATCATTCCTCTCACTTTTTATTATCATTCTGTCCAAATTTATAATTAATTAAACATTTTGAAAATTAATTTGAATAAGGGACAAGCCGTAGCTAATACACTCTTAACAAATGGGACGGATAATATCTAGATAACATCTAATCAACAATTTTAGGTACTAGATAATATCTAGATAACATCTAAAGGAGTGATGAAATGATTACAGTTGGTGCAGATATTGGCAAGTTTAGAACAAAGATAAAATGGAGAGGGGGCACACAAAGTCATTTATCATGTGTATCAACGTTTAGAGAGTTGAGGGGTGATGTTCCACTAGACAACCAAAATCTAATAGTTGAATACAAGAACCAAAGATTTTTCGTTGGTGATCTAGCCGAAAGAGAAGGACAGAATTATCTTAACTCTCCTGATTGGCACAAATCCAATACGGTTACATTGATCAATCTATTTGCAGCATTTAGCAGGATACCAGGAACGGATTTTAGTATTGTTGTAGGGAATCCATTTGGCATTAACACGTTAAAAGAAAGAGAAGTACTTAAAAACATGCTGATAGGGACCAAACATTTCAAAGTCAATCATAAAGACTATAGAATCACGATCCATAATGTTGGTGTAGCACCTGAAGGAATAGCAGCTTACTACTCAATGCCAATACACAACGATTTAAACATACTTGATTTTGGTTCATCTACAATTCACGCTATTGCGATCCGTAACCGTAGACTCACTGATAAACGAAGTCATACCTTTGATTTTGGCTTCGAGAGCTTAATTGATACAGATTTCAGGTCCATCATGCAGGGTATTAAGTTCAAATTAGAAAAGAAGTGGAATGATTTTGATGAAAGGATCATGTTGATAGGTGGAAAAGCACCTGAAATGGATGTCTATGTGAAAGAACAATATCCAAACAGCAATATCACGATCCATCACAATCATCATTTTGCTAATGCGTTAGGTATGTATGAAATGGGGCGTGTAGCATATGAAAGGGCAAATTAATGTTCAAATCGCTTTTAATCCAAATAATAAACATCATATGAATATGTTGAATTGGTTGAATGAACAGAGCAGCAATCGCTCTTCCTTCATTAAAGAGGTGCTTTTTCATTGGATGGAAGGGAAAGAGTCTCAACCAACACCACGGAAGGTGAAAAGAGAGGATGGTTCTAGGGATGAAGGGGAGATACTTAACCTTTTGGGTTAACCTCTCCCCTACCGTACAAAACTAGATACTATGATGTCATGACATCGAACTTAACTTTGGGAAAATCGAGGTGATTGGTTAAATGGAGGGAAGAAGAAGGTTAGATCGTAAACACAGGTTTCAGCTACGTTTAAAGCAAGAGCTTCATGCGGAAGCTGAGATCATTTGTTTTAAGCATCCTATGTCATTTAATTTACTTTACACTGAAGCGATTGATTACGCTTTAGGTTCAAACGGGTTTTTAAATTATATTGCAGATAAATACCCAAGGGATAATAGGAAAGGTCATTTTACTTATATACATTCACAAGGGAGGAATTATTAAGATGGGACTTTTAGATTGGTGGTTCGGTAAAGACGATAAGGTTTATTTTACTGTCACGATGGATCAACGTATTGAGAAAGTTTTAACAACATATGTTGCATTACATAATGCTAAAGTAGATGAAGTGGACCATATTAAAGAGGATGACGTAATTGAAGATGCGTTAAAACTGTATTTACGTGGCAGCTTACACATCGATGATGAACAGGCAAGAGTTAAAAAACAAAACATGAAGCCAACTTACATAAACGACCATCGAACATCGAGAGGAAGGGCACAAGCTAGAGAATTATTACAATATGAATAGAGGTAAAAGGGCAGTTAACACACTGCCCTTTTTTCATATAACTTTTAAAAGTTTGTTATATATAATCTTAAATCAGATAGTTATACTGAATCTAAACGAATTATTCATTATTTTTGGTTGGCTCACTTTTATACCAACTCTTTGGATAAGAATTCTTTTTGAAGGTTATAGTGGTTATCCTGATTTCCGTTTAGTTAAGCCTGTTCGTACGATTCTTGATTTATAGCAGCTGCTACGCCACCATCATTTAAGACGATGGCGATGGTGCTCCTTCTAAAATAGCTTCTATGAAACAACTAGATATAACAACTGTATTTGTTGCTCCCGAATCAGGATCAACCCCAAGCATATTCACAATGCCTTCACCTACATCACTGATAACACCATCAAAAGTTAGATTGGACGTTTCTATTGTTACTTCCTGACCTTTTAATAAATTGGCTACATCCGTTATAGGGTCTTCACAACAAACGCATTCTCCTTTTGTACTTTTTCGAATCGGTTTTAAATTTAAGGGAACTATTCCCGACAATTGAACAGAATTTATTTGACAAATAGGGTTATGAATTCTTCTGCCGTCTGAATTTATTCCAGAAACAATAAAGTTTTCGACTTCCTCTATTTGAATATTAAATCTCTCATCATCATTCGCTATGTCAACGACTTGACCAATTAACTGCTTCAACACACATTGCATTGGACAAACGCAACATGTACAGATCGAATCATTAAAAAAACCCATGTTAAACAACTCCTTCTTCTTTTATTTGATGAGATATCTTATGCACTGGATGTCATAAATGAGTGGACTTCTGTCTTAGGTATATAAAATCCGCATTTGTCTGTGTCAACAGGTGATGATATACCATAAGATAGGAGTACAGCACGTTTTCCAATAAAATTTAGGTGATTTCATTAAGGAACTAGTCCATACAAAAGAGGATTCACGAACATATGGTGCGATTGATGAGATGAGGTGTAAAAAATTCTCCTTTTTATATAGATTATGAACGAAAAAAAAGCCATTGAAGGTGGCGATCTCCAATGACAAAAAGAAGGTAATATTAATATAATCTATTAAGCTACAAAATATACCTAAGATAGTTCATCCGATATAATATTTTCAATCTCTTGGATAGCCTTTTTAATTCCCTCTATTCTAAGTTTTACATTTTTCTCATAATCGGGATCAGTTTCGTACATATCTGAATCAACTGCAATAGCTTCAATTATTGCCATATAGCTACGAATTTCTTTATTTTTATCGGAAGGTTTTTCATTAGTATTAATGTTTGCTACGTCTTCAAAGCTTAAAGGGTTTTTATTGGGCATTTTTACACTTCCTTTTCTAACTCTTTTCTCAATAAAGCATTGATTAATTCACTCTTAAATCCTTTACCATGTTTTTTTGCTTCTTCATCAAATTTTTCCGCAACATCTACATCCAAATAGATGGACGTTTGCTTTTTCTTGGTTATGACCTCGTTAACTTTAGTACCACACTTAGGACAAAAATTAGGTGAATGAATCTCTTCTTCTCCATTAATTTGAAAACAATTACCAACAAGGCACCAGTTACAATTCATACATTTATATAATGATAGTTCGGTTTCGTTTTCATTATCATTAATGAGTAGTTCTTTAATCAGTTCAATTTTAGTTTGCTCTGTCATTTGAAATTACTCCTATACATAATTTGAATTTATTTTTTAATACTATTTTAAGTTAATAAGCTGTGATTTGAAACACTTACTTATTTCTTCCTAAATTAACAATAACTTTTTAAAAGGTGTCCGAATAGTGTCCGATAAGGTTTGAAACAGCTAAAAATTATGTATTGGATAAATCCACAAACGTTGATTTTATAAGGTTTTTAATGTTTATATGTTTATATTTTTCGCACTATAAAATGGGCGGTATGATGTAATATCATCCCAATGAACCTATAATATCAATGTTTTTTCCTCAAATGTGATCTTTAGGGTCTCATTTGGGTCACATAAGGATTTAATTTAAAAGCTTCTCATTAGTTCTTCGAACTTTTGGGAAGCTTTTTTCTTTTTCAGTTTAGTTAGTGCAGGTATACGTGTTTTATCGTTTTATCATTCTTATGCCCAAGACGATCCATAATCTGTTCTATGCGGATAAACCCAGTTGGCTGTATAGAGATTATAGTTGATTAGCGGAAATTCAGTACTAGGGGACAAACGTCCATTCATAATGACAATTAAACTCATATAATACACTAACTTAAATAAAAAGGAGTTGAATTTTATGGGACATTTCGATAAATCCCTATGTGATTGCTGCGTTTGCCCGATGGAATGTGTGTTGAAGCAGTTGATTGGTAAAAATATAAACGTATCTGTATTATTTGGAAGTGAAGTTATTTTAGTTCCAGTAAAGGTAGAACGTGTAGAAAATTTTATTTTATTTACTGATAATGGAGATTTTGCGATTCATTCTATTATAGCTGTATCAATGGATTTCGATCCTCAAATTCAATTAAAACCAATAGAGAAGAATATTGGAGAATGTGCATGTATTGAAGATCCTATGACTAGTTTATTAAATTCTAAAATTAATCAAAATGTAAACATTGTAGGTCTCGATGCAATTATATTAAAAGTAGGAGAAGGAATTGTATTAGCTAAAGGAGAAATTGATGGAATGACATTATTTTTTATAATTTCAACTTGTTTCATTACTGCAATTGATGTTCCAACAGATATTGAGGAAGTTAATTTATTTAAAAGAATATAGGATTTTATTAAACATGTAGATCTTATAAGCTTCTCATTAGTTCTTCGAACTTTTGGGAAGCTTTTTTCTTTTTCAGTTTAGTTATCGTTTTATCATCCTTATGCCCAAGGCGATCATTAATCTGTTCTATGGAGATAAACCTAGTGGATGTTTAGAGATGATAGTTGATTAGCGGAATTTCAGTACTAGGGGACAAACGTCCATTCATAATGACAATTAAACTCATATAATACACTAACTTAAATAAAAGGAGTTGAATTTTATGGGACATTTCGACAAATCACTCTGTGATTGCTGCGTTTGTCCGATGGAATGTGTGTTGAAGCAGTTGATTGGAAAAAACATAAACGTAGCTGTAGTATTTGGAAATCAGGTAATTGAAGTTCCAGTAAAGGTAGAACGTGTAGAAAATTTTATTTTATTTACTGATAACGGAGATTTTGCGATTCATTCTATTTTAACTTTATCAATGGATTTCGATCCTCAAATTCAATTAAAACGAATAGAGAAGAACATTGGAGAATGTGCATGTATTGAAGATCCTATGACTAGTTTATTAAATTCTAAAATTAATCAAAATGTAAACATTGTAGGTCTCGATGCAATTATATTAAAAGTAGGAGAAGGAATTGTATTAGCTAAAGATCAGGATTGTCCACCACAATTTTTTATAATCTCAACATGTTTCATTACTGCAATTGATGTTCCTATTAGACAAATAAATTTATTTAAAAAGAATATAGGATTTTATTAAACATGCTGGGACTTCACGGTAAATCAAAAGAAAATGAACCTCGAAAATTCTGAAACAAGTGATAACATGGACACATTAAATGAGTAAGTGGGCACTATTTTTAGTGTTTATTTTTTGTTTTCTAGCCTCAGATAGTCCCTGTGCCTTTTTGAATTTCCTAAAGATTTCGGTAATAGGTGTCCTTATAAATGTCCCCTAATAATCCCTATGAATATTTTCGATACTTTCTATCTATTTACTCTCTGAAAATACTAATCAGTAGGGATATGAAAGCAGCTTTAAGCCCACTTTTAATAAATCCATGCGATCTTAATAGATTAAATGTGAGCCAATACTCATTTGATGACTGCATTGCAATTTGTGATTCTCCGATTGAAGGGAAAATTAGTAATGTTGGAGAAGGAATTGTCATTACTTTTGATGGCTGTTATCACAAAAAGGTTTGTTTTTAGATAAACCACAACCACAAAGAGATGCACGATTGCTTTTAATATTGTCTTCACCCTGATTAATGGACAAGTCTCCTCTAATAAAAAGAGTACCGTTAGCATTTTCTTCAATCGTAGTTTTTTTGCTTGGGATTTCTTGTTCACCACCATCTTTACGGATATATTCCAATGCACCACTTGGGCATTTTTCTATCACTTCAGCTATTTTATCTGCTATATCCCCGTCAGTATCAATCCATGGCTTATTTTTTAAATTAAATACTTTTGGTAATCCCCTTACACATTTTGCGGCATGAATACATCTTTTGCGATTAAAAGAGACATCAATATGTTTACCAGTATATTTTTTTATATTTGTAGTCAAAGTATACTCACTCCTAAGTTTGATATTATTTAGATCATTTTTGAATTTTTTTTAACAAGTATAGTAACTGCTTTTGCTCTTCACGGTTCAATCCACGAAATTGATTTGCACGAAGTTGTTCTTGCTGGGGCACGACCTCATTGTAAAGTTGCTCTCCTTTTTTTGTTAGAGAAATATATTTATTCTTCCATTCCTGCTCACGTATAATGAGATCAACATCCTCCATTTTTTTTAATAATAGAGTGACATTTCCTTTCGTGACAAGCATCCTTTTCGCTAATTCCTGTTGTGTTAACCGTCCATGAGTATATGAGCCAATTTGTGCTAAAACATCAAATTGGGCAGTGGATAAATTCCATTGGTTTAGAAATTGATTGGATTGGCGGGAATTTTTATTAACAAATCGCACGAATCTAATCCACAATATTAAACCTAATCGCTTTTCTTTATCATTTAATAATTTATTAGTATTTTGTTTCATAATGTCATCACCTCAATGCATTGATAGTTTAGTATTAAACTGATATAATTGTCAAACATAAAAATACATAAGATAATAAATATTATTTATTTCGAAATGGGGGTTAATAGGTGCACGAGAAAAAAGTAACTTGGTTAGAACTTTTTTATGATTTGGTATTTGTAGTGGCTATTGCAACTACGACGCACGTACTTTTGCACGTTGAAGAAGGGGTAATTCATGCAGAGTACATATTGAAGTTTGTATTAATGATTATTCCCATATGGTGGGCATGGGTAGGACAAACGCTGTTTATTAATCGATTCGGTGAAGATTTAACTCACCAGCGTGTCTTTATGATCATACAAATGTTTTTTACGCTCATTATGATTTCAAGTTTATCTGTTGACTTTGATAAGTATTATTATTCTTTTCTTTTTGGTTATTTAGGACTAAGGGTTTTTACAGTGAGTCAACACCTTGTTGCTAGAAGGCGTGAAGAAGGGGATCGACAAAAGGTTGCTCAATATTTGGGAACTTACTTCTGGATTGGAATTATAATCTCATTCTTATCTATCTTTTTCGATTCTTGGATTAGGTATGTTGTGTTTTATTTGGGGATTGTTGTAGAGATAATCATTCCTATGTTCGGAAGAAAATATCTAATTAAGTACCCGACAAATATCGCTCATTTATTAGAACGGTTTGGATTGTTTACCATCATTCTCTTTGGTGAATCTATAGTAAGTGCTCTTTCTATACTAGATCCTAAAGACGGTGACTGGTATTCCATTTTGTTTTCGGCCATATCATTTATAGTCATTATTTCAATGTGGTGGCAGTATTTTGATAACATGGAGAAAAAGGTTGATAAAAACTTGAAAACTGCAGGACATTCAATCATTTATGGTCATTTACTTATTTTTACTTCCCTAAGTATGATCGCCGTTTCGTTACAATTGATGTATTTATACGAGGTAGAGTACTACTTCATGGTATTTTTTGTATTTTCATCAGTTATATTATATTTCTTTGCAACAACTTTAGTTTTTCATCAATACAGACACGTACATCATCGATTAAAGGTTTACCATCTAGGATTATTTGTAGGTATATTGGCTTTATTTATACTCATTGATTTATTATTTGTTGTACCCAAGATTGTTATCGTGATACAACTAGCTATTTTCTTTATTGTTTATGCAAAAATTACAACTAGGTAACTTAACTCAGTTATGATAAGAAGCTCTCCGGTTTTGGAGAGCTTCTTATCCATCAAACCACATGAACCCCCACCTTTTACGAAATCACTTCATTTGGCAAAATCTTATTATGGAAAAGACCCCCATAAAATTTAGTGTTTATATATTTTATGTCAGGATCATCGATTCATATTTTGTAACTCCTCTTTTTTTATTTTGCTTGTTAAGCTAGTCTGCATAAATGTCCAAGTTCCCACATAGACATGTATCAGTAAATTAAACTTTTTGTGGAGGGGATGTACATGCGTATGCGTAAAATCACATGGATATTTATCGTTGTGATATGCGTATCACTTATCTTGTCAGCCTGTGGTTCGAGAGATGCAGATGACGTAGTTGGTGATTTAGAAAAGAAGCTAAAAGACTTGGAGAGCTATCATGGAACGGGAACAATGACACTGAACACAGGAAATGAAGCACAGGAGTATCAATTAGAGGTAAGTTATAAGTCGCCTCATTATTATCGTATCTCCATTACGAATAGTGAAAGAGATGTCACTCAAATTGTTTTACGTAATGACGAGGGAGTTTTTGTACTCACCCCTCATTTACAGAAGAGCTTTCGATTCCAAAGTGATTGGCCAGGGCAGCAAGGGCAAGTATATTTATATGAAACTTTAGTAAATAGCATTTTAACGGATGATGAAAGACAATTTACAATGGATGATGAACAAAAATCTTTTGTATTTGATGTAAATGCCAATTATCAAAATCGTTCTTTAAGTCGTCAAAAGATTTGGTTAAGCAAAGATGGTTATGAACCACAACAAGTGGAGATTGCTGATGATAGTGCATCTGTGCTTGTATTAGTGAAGTTTAATGAATTTGAGTTTGGTAAACAATTTGAGGACGATGCCTTTGATATGAAGCGTAACTTATCCATGTGGCAAATGAAATCACTTCCTACTTTTTTAGCAGATCAAGAAGCGGAAGATAATGAAGCTGAGTCAGGTCCAACAAACCTATCGTTTGGAGTTTACACGCCAAGTTATACACCTGAAGGAGTGGAGTTTAGTGATTTAAGAGAAGTTCCGCGTGATGACCATTTAGCAATCTTAGTTCGTTATGCTGGAGTATATAATTACACGATTATTGAGGAAAAACCAGAAGCTAAAGATGTGAGCCTTACCCAAGGTGAAATTATTGATTTAGGTTATACTTTTGCAGTATTAACAGGTGAAATACAAAAGACATTGAGCTGGAATTATGATGGAGTGGAATTCAAATTAACGACAGATGATTTACCTAAGGAAGAAATGGTGAAGGTAGCACAATCTTTAGAAGGACAAATAGGAAAATAAATACCAAAACTTGTTTGTAGTTTGTTCATTGACAGCCTTATCATAAGCGATTAACATTAAAGGGATAGGCATAATCACAATATTTATTTCTTTGTTCCTTATTGTGTGAAGAAGGTGAACATACGATGGATTCATATTATCGCCCAACTTGGGCTGAAATATCTTTGGACGCTTTACATTATAACCTAACAAGATTTCAAGAGATTCTTCCTAATCATATGGGAATTATGGCTGTAGTTAAAGCAAACGCTTATGGACACGGTGCAGTAGAAGTAGCTAAACAAGCGATCTTAAGTGGAGCCCAATATATCGCTGTTGCGTTTTTGGATGAAGCTTTGGAACTTCGTAATTCAGGAATTACTGCACCGATCCTCATACTTGGATACATTCCTCCTGAAGCTGTTGAACTAGCTATTCAACATGATATCACATTAACTGTTTTTCAGGATGAAACCGTCGAAGCTTTATGCAAAATAAGAAACCATGAACCAATTAAAGTTCATATTAAAATAGATACAGGTATGGGACGGTTAGGCGTGCGTTACGAAAATGCCATCCCTTTTATTGAGAAAGTACTACAGCTTGATGGAGTTGAAATTGAAGGTGTTTATACTCATTTTGCGAATGCAGACGAAGAGGATAAAACATACACTTTAGAACAATATCAACTTTTTAAAGGGATTGTTGACTATTTTAAACAAAAAAATATCACTTTTTCAATAATCCACACAGGTAATAGTGCAATTGCAATAGATTTACCTGAGTATTCTTATAATATGGTGAGACTTGGAATCAGTATGTATGGGCTTTATCCGTCAACAGAAATAAATCATCATAAAGTTGATCTTAAACCAGTGATGAGTTTGAAAACTAAAATTGTACACTCAAAAGTATTACCTTCTGGATCGGGTATCAGTTATGGAACCAGGTATTTTACGAAGAATGATGAGCAAATTGCAACCTTGCCTATAGGGTATGCTGATGGTTATTCTCGAATGTTAAGTGGGAAAGTGGATGCTTTAATCAGAGGGAGAAGGGTACCAGTTGTAGGTACAATTTGTATGGATCAATGTATGATTAATATAACGGGATTGGATAATGTTAAACTTGGTGAAGAGGTTGTATTGTTTGGTAAACAAGGTAATGAACAGATTCTTGTAGAGGAACTGGCTGATCAGTTGGATACCATAAATTATGAAATTGTATGTATGATCTCTCATCGTGTTCCAAATGTATATGTTCAAAATGGAAGAACAGTGATGGTGCATAACGGTTTACGTTTATAATAACCAATAATTACTATGCATAAATTGAAGAATCATGAAGGAATTTCGATTTTAATATCGAATTATATTTAGGTAGGGGTCAAACTGGCCTTAATATGTACGTTTTTTCCGTTATGGTTGCATACTTGATATATCAGATGCATATATTATCTCTTGTATAAAATTGCTTGATATACGCCATAATGGTATTATTGGTTTGGAAATGTTTTGGAGGTGTGAGATTGGTGTCCAACGCTCATAACACGAACACTAAAAGAATTATGATAAGTTTACCTGATCATTTATTACAGGAGGTTGACGGAATCGTAGAACAGGAACGATCCAATCGCAGCGAATTTATTCGACAAGCAATGAAAGTGTACCTCATGGAACGTAAAAAAAGGCAAATCCGTGAAATGATGCAGCGCGGGTATATGGAAATGGCAAAAATCAATCTGAATATGGCATCAGAGGCTTTTCAAGCGGAGGAAGAAGCGGACAATACGACTGACCGTTTAGTGAGCGGGGTGTAGCTCTTGATAGTGAAACGCGGGGATGTTTTTTATGCGGATTTATCACCCGTAGTAGGATCTGAACAAGGTGGAGTCAGACCTGTAATCGTGATACAAAATGATATAGGTAATCGTTTTAGCCCTACTATTGTAGTGGCAGCTATTACCGCACAAATACAAAAGGCGAAATTACCAACTCATGTTGAAATTGATGCAAAAACACATGGGTTTGATCGTGATTCAGTCATTTTATTAGAACAAATTCGTACAATTGATAAACAACGACTTACGGATAAGATCACCCATTTAGACGAAGAAACCATGCGTAAAGTGGATGAAGCTTTACAAATCAGCGTAGGGTTGATTGAATTTTAATAGGATAACTCCAAACAAGCGAGGGCTTAAACCCTCGTTTTTTGTGATTCCACATACATAAGATGTAGATAAAGATGCATATAAAATTTATAACAGGGGATGATTCTTTTGCCTGAACATGGAACAGTAGACAAAACACAATTTGTGGAAAAAAATGAACGAGTTTTACATGAGACAGAGAGCCAAACACAAGAAAGGATTCTAAAACAAATCAGTAAAGAGCTCCAAATCGCTTACCGTCAAGTAAAAACCACGGTGAATTTACTGGATGAAGGAAATACGATTCCATTTATCGCGAGGTATCGCAAAGAAAAAACAGGAGAGCTTAATGAAGTTGCTTTACGAGAAATTCAAGAACGACTCTTTTACTTGCGTAATTTAGAAGATCGAAAGATCGAAGTGATCAGGCTCATTGATGAACAGGGGAAATTATCGGATAGTTTGAAACAAGATATACTAAAAGCTGAAAAACTGCAAGAAGTAGAGGATCTTTATCGCCCTTATAAACTGAAAAGAAAAACTCGCGCAACGGTAGCAAAGGAACGTGGATTGGAACCATTTTCAATTTGGATTAAGAAGCAACTTTTAGAAGGTTCAGTTGATACTGAAGCAGGAAAGTATGTGGATCTTGAAAAAGGGGTAGAAAAAGCCGAAGATGCAATACAGGGTGCGATGGATATTATAGCAGAAAGTATATCAGATGATGCAAAGATTCGTACATGGATCCGTAAATTTACATTTGATCAGAGTTTAATGGATGTAGAAGCGAAGGATGACCAGCTAGAGTCCGTATATGAAATGTATTATGCTTATCAAGAACCGATTCGTAAAATGCCACCTCACCGCATTTTGGCAATCAATCGCGGGGAACGTGAAAAAATCCTAAAAGTTCGTTTGGAGTTACCTACTGAACGAATTTATGAATACATCAATAAAAAAGTGATTACTAGGAATTCAGTTGTAACAAATATCTTGCATCAAGTTATTGAAGATGCATATAAGCGACTCATTGCACCGTCTATTGAACGCGAGGTCCGAAATGAACTAACAGGAAAAGCTGAGGAGAAAGCCATTGAGATTTTTGGTGAGAACCTTAGTAGTTTATTACTTCAGCCTCCTATCAAAGGGAAAATTGTATTAGCTGTCGACCCGGCATATCGAACAGGTTGCAAGCTTGCAGCGATTGATGAAACAGGTAAGATGTTAGATATAGCAGTTACATATCCTACACCACCAGAAAATAAAATCGCAGAAGCTAAAGCAATATTTAAAGAATTTATCAATAAGTATGGAATTCAACTTATTGCGATAGGCAATGGAACAGCTTCAAGGGAATCAGAGCAATTTGTAGCGGATTTAATACAGGAGTTACAGGATGCACAACTGCAATATATCATTGTTAATGAAGCAGGCGCTAGTGTTTATTCAGCTTCTAAGTTAGCACAAGAAGAATTTCCAGACCTTGATGTAGCAGAACGAAGTGCGGTATCTATCGGAAGGCGGTTACAGGATCCTTTAGCAGAATTGGTAAAAATAGATCCCAAATCCATAGGAGTAGGACAATATCAACATGACGTTTCACAAAAAAGGTTAGAAGAAAGTTTAAAGGTTATCGTTGAGTCTGCTGTAAATCATGTTGGTGTAGACTTAAATACAGCATCACCTTCTCTATTATCTTATGTATCAGGAGTCAATCAGACGATTGCGAGGAACATTGTAAAGTATAGAGAAGAAAATGGGAAATTTAAAAAGAGAGGTCAATTAAAAAAAGTGCCGCGTTTAGGTGCTAAGTCATATGAGCAATGCGTAGGGTTTATGAGAATTAGGGATGGTGTGAATCCACTTGACTATACACCTATTCATCCTGAATCTTATAAAATAGTGGATCTTTTATTTAAAGAGCTCCAATTAGAGTTAAATCAAATAAATTCTTCTCAATTTAAAGACATTTTACAAGCACATAACCCAGAAGAGCTTGCGGATAAACTGGATGTGGGTTTACCTACGATGAAAGATATATTCGACAGCTTACAAAAACCTGGAAGAGACCCACGTGAGGATCTCCCAGCACCTATTTTAAGGACAGATGTATTAAAATTAGAGGATATTAAACCAGGTATGGAATTAAAGGGAACGGTAAGGAATGTCATTGATTTTGGAGCATTTGTAGATATTGGCATCAAAAATGACGGACTTGTACATATATCAGAGCTCAGTGATAAATTTGTGAAACATCCGCTGGATGTTGTATCTGTTGGTGATGTCGTAATAGTGTGGGTACTAAAGGTTGATGAGAAAAAGGGAAGAGTAAGCCTGACGATGAAGCAGGCAGATTAATGCGGTGATACCTTTTTTACAAATTGAGATTTTAATTTCATAGCTCCAAAACCTTCAATTTTACAATCAATATCATGATCACCATCAACCAAACGTATATTTTTTACTTTTGTACCTATTTTTACGACGGATGAACTCCCTTTTACTTTAAGATCTTTGATTACAGTAACAGTATCACCATCACTTAAGACATTTCCATTTGCATCTTTGATCATTTTTTTATCTTCGGCATTCCCAGTTTCTAATTCTGAAGTCCACTCATGTCCACATTCTGGGCAAACAAAGAGACTTCCATCATGGTAAGTGTATTCTGAATTGCATTTTGGGCAATTTGGCAGATCCATAATTTCATTTCCTCCAATTGTTAATCTTAAGATATCATCAAAATCACCCCAGAACTATCTTCTAGTTTGGGGTGATTTAATGATAATATAAGTCAGGTATATTTAATTTATTATTCAATTTTCTTCTCTAGTTGATTGTAAAAAAACCAACATTCATTCAGTAGTTGTACTTTACGTTTATCTTTATTGCGGTAAGCACGAATCAATTGATTGTAAAACCAATTTGGCATATCACAATCCACCTCCGAAGTAAATTTTTATCCCCATATTAAATCCTCTAAAGGGAGAAGAGTTTACTTTATTTAAATTACTTTATGGAATCAGAAATAGATTGTGCATGTCCGTGTCAAGATTTAAGCTTCAACTTCTTCTTCGTACCATTGTTCTAATTGTGCTAGAAGCGCTCTAATTTCTGTAAGTAGAGAAATTAAAGGATATGACGTTTCATTCGTATTAGAAAACTCTTTCTCTAGTTGGGTCATATACAATAAACCATCAATAATTTGATTTTTTTGAGTAATTAAGTCCAGGTTGTCACATTCTGCAATAACCATTGGAAGTGTCGGTACATTGTTAGCAGTTAATTTGTTGAGTTCTTTATGTAATCTGACATTTAGTGCACTTAACTGATATGCATGAGTAGATGGCATTTCTACAAAATCAATTTTTTCGTTTAATTGTAAAATGACGTATTTATATTGAGACATCAGTTATTTCCCCTCTCTAGAAAATCTTTATACTTGACAGTTTAACTTAGGTATAAGTTAAAATTCAAGTATAGTTATTTAACTACTTAATTTACGAAGTTATTGTGTTTATACATTGTAAATGGAGGGTATGTGTTGAACGATGATCAACTGCAAGCCTGGGTAGAACAAATATCACTTCAGTTTTTTGGTCGACCTTTTTTACATCAGGTCAAATTTAACCGTAGATTACGGTCAACTGGCGGTAGGTATTTTACCAGGTCACATGATATAGATATTAGTAAGAAACATTATGATCAATTTGGTAAAGATGAAACGGAAAAAATTATTAAACACGAGCTATGTCATTATCATTTACATTTATTAAATAAAGGATACAAACATCGTGACGCAGATTTTAAACAATTATTAAAAAGAGTGGGTGGCAGTAGATATTGTAGACCATTAAATGACAAGCCTAAAGAAAATGTTTATCGATATCAATTGGAGTGTTTGAAATGTGAGACTACATACTTAAGAAAAAGGAAAATGGATGTCTCAAAATATGTTTGTGGAAAATGTAAAGGGAAATTGAAGTTAATCCCACTTGACTATATTCAAGATTCATGATAAATTATTTATTGTCCTTCCCTGATAGCTCAGTTGGTAGAGCACTCGGCTGTTAACCGAGTTGTCACAGGTTCGAGTCCTGTTCGGGGAGCCAAGGAGAGATACCCAAGTGGCTATAAGGGGCTCCTCTGCTAAGGGAGTAGTCGTGTAATGCGTGCGTGGGTTCGAATCCCACTCTCTCCGCCACTTATACATATAAGTCAAACCACTGATCTTGTCAGTGGTTTTTTTGTTTTTCATTAATAATACATGGGATCAATGACAAACCTAATTTTTATAATGTTTATCTGCAACCTTTTAAATACATGGATCGTTTATGAAAGAAAGGTTTACTAATTTGTTTGAGTAATAAAATCTAGATAAATATGAGAGGGAGAACAACATGAAACTTACTAAATGGTTGAGTTTGGCTGTAATTAGCACTTTGATAACAGGAGCAGGTGGGAATTATACATATGCTAATATTGAGAATTTGAAGCAAATTCACACGATGAGTAACAAAGAATTAATGAAGACAACTTTATTGCAAAATAAACAATATTCTCTTGAAGTGAATGGTACCATGTTAACGGGTAATAAAGTTCCGTATCTTAATGATCAAAATTTGATTATGCTTCCATTGAGAGATGTGGCAAGTGCACTAGGGTATCAGGTCAAATGGGATGGATTTAAGAAAAAAGTTGAATTATACGAAGGTAATGACCATTTAGAGTTGAATGTTGGTCAAAAAAATATAAACGATTCGAACTTACTATATGAATTGTTTGAGGGAACAGTTTATGTACAGGTAGACTACGTGATTGAAAAGCTACATGTTAATGTGACTATCTCTGAAACAGGAACCATTCAGATTAGATATGCTGAAGAAGTTGCAGAACAGGATTTTGTTAAAAGAGAAGGAATCATTACCAATATTTCAGATCATGAAGAGACAACATTAGTGGAGATTAATGGTTACACAAATGGTGTTCTATTAATCATTTCGGAACAGACAAAAATCATTTCAAAAAATAAACAAGAAATAACAGTAAGTGACTTGTCTCTTGGAATGGAAATTGAGGTAGAACATGATTTAATCATGACCATGAGTTACCCACCAATGACAAACGCACAGAAGATAACAGTAAAAGAAGAAATTCCTATAGAGCAATATGGTGGAACTTATGGGACAGTAGTTGAAACAACTACTGATGAATTAAATCAAATCATTGTAGAAGGTCGAAAAATAGGAGTTAATGGTTATGATGAAATAAAATTAAACATTACAGAACAAACTGAGTTTATAAATGCAAAGGATCAAACTGAAATTTCTAAAGATCAATTAAAAGAGGGAGCAAAAGTCTATGTTTTTTATGGTCCTAAAGTGACAAAAAGCTTACCTCCTATTGGAACTGCCGAAAAAATATTAGTTGAATAATAGATAGGACAAAGAGCTAAATCGAGCATTGATTTAGCTCTTATTATATTTATTTAAAAAAGAAGAAAATAACAGTAGACAATCTAAAAGTAATCCGTTATAATAATCCTTGTCGTCAAAAACATGGCCCGTTGGTCAAGCGGTTAAGACACCGCCCTTTCACGGCGGTAACACGGGTTCGAATCCCGTACGGGTCACCAACAAAAACAACAACAAACTCACAACTAGATATTTCAATGTAACAGAGCGGAAGGTTAGTCGGAGCATATTCTTCATTAATAAGATTTTCATCTTGAAATGAGAATATACCGCAAGATCACCGTTATTTTTTTTCTTAATAGCTTTTTTACATGCGGTCGTGGTGGAATGGCAGACACGCTACCTTGAGGGGGTAGTGAGCTTACGCTCGTGGAGGTTCGAGTCCTCTCGACCGCACCATACATATAAACCTCAGAGTCCTTGATATACAAGGGTTTTTTTGATGTCATGATTTCGGTTTTAATCACTTAAAAGAAAGTGAAAACATTGTTGAAAAACTGAATTGGGAACGGATTGGGAACGGATTTTTTCAGGACTTTTTTGCTTTTGTATTAAATTTATCGAATTTTTCAGCTGCTTGTCTGCTAATTTTCTTAGTAACATGAGCATATATATCTGCCGTAGTATTATAATTTGAATGTCCTAACCGTTCTTGGATAGCTTTTAATGATACATCATTTTCAATTAGAATTGTTGCTGAACTATGTCGTAAATCATGGAATCTAATGTATTTCAACCCGTGTCTCTTGATGAATTTCTTCCACCATTCACTTGGATAAGTGTGATAAAGTGGTTTTCCTAATCCTCCATGAAATATAAATTCTCTATTTCCACCTTCCCAAGACTCTTCTGCATTTTGTTTAGATAACTTCCACTCTGTTTGATATTCTTTAAGTTCAATTAGATACCACTCAGGCATGTCCACTTTTCTTTTAGACTTTTCTGTTTTTGGTTCTTTTATTATGGCCCCTTTTTTATTGGTTAAGGATATGCTTTTATTCACTGTGATTGTTAATTGATCAAAGTCTATATCAGACCATTCCAATCCAAGGAGTTCCCCTCTTCTTAAACCACCTATCATTGCTCCTAAAATAAACAATCTCCACATTATAGGCTCGTTATATAAAGCTTCGATAACAAACTGAGCTTCATTTTCATCATAGTAATTTAATTCTTGTTTTTCCACTTTAGGTTTTTTGATTCCTTCCATAGGGTGTTTATTTATTAAATCCCAATCTTTTGCTCTATTCAGGACATTTTTTATAGTACGATATATTACCTCTATTGTTCCGCTAGAAAGTTGTTCTCCTTTTCCATCTTTTCTTGCTCCTGACCTACTTAGGTTGTCTAAAAACGTTATTATGTGCATGGGCTTTATTTGATCGATCCTCATATGTCCAAACTCAGGAAGAATGTGGTTTTTTAAATTATATCCATAAGTTTTAAAAGTAAGAGGGGATAGTTCTTTCATAGCATACTTTTCCTTCCATTCCCCTACAAAATCACAAAATTTCATTTTTTCAGGCGCTATATATTCACCGGATTGAACTTCAACTTGGAACTCGGCTAACAATTTTTTTGCGGCTGCAGTAATTTGACAAATAGGAATATCGCCAATGTTTGTGAATGCTATAAAATCTTTGACTTGATTTATAATAACACCATTGATTACAAATGTAGGAGTTGCAATAGCTACTACCCCTACATTAACCATTTGTTCCAAAACACACTGCATAGGACAAACACAGCAATCACATATGGACTCATCAAAAACACCCGGACCCGAAAGTACAAATCCAAGAAGCTAACAAGATAATAACTAAAAGAATAAAGAGTACTAAAACAATAACTGCACCCATAAAAACGCCTCCTTTCTATTTATGATGTACTATATACTATGAAAGGATAATCTATTTTGATTGGACGGGTATCCTAGGGCAAGTACACATTTTTGATAGTTTAAAACCCCACTACATAAATAGTGAGGTTTCCGTAGATTTGTTTTTATTTATTAAGTCCTTTTAATTTTTTTTAAAGCGAATATCCTGCAAAAACACAGGTGGGAGCCATACTCCAAGAAGCTAATAATATTATTACAAGTAGTATAAATAAAACTAGAACTAATGCAGCTCCAGAACCACTGTGACTACTCATAAAAATCCCTCCTTTCAATTATTTGATGTAATATATACTATGTTGAAAAATATTAACTGCTTGGGTTAATGCTCTGATACAAGTACACATTTTTCATAGATTAAAACCCCACTACATAAGTAGTGAGGTTTACATCATATTGAAAGTGAGTTAGCCAAGTCTTCTGTTTTTTTTTGAAATTGTTCTAGTGCTCTTTATACTCGTAATCCATCATATGATTTTAATAGTGTTTTGATTGGGCGTTTGTTTTGGATTTATAAAATTGTGCTCTTGCGTATTCTTCTGTACCTCTTATATAATATGAACAAATGTTCCATATTTATTTAGAAAAATTTAAAATGGTATTTCTGTTGAGGTGATTTAGATGCTTACCGACCTTGAACGAAAGTTTTGAACGGACTTGTTAGAGGTGGGAATATTAAATGTGATTTACCGTTAAGATGATGGAGATTGGTGAATTTAAGTGATAAAATGTTGCTTTTTTCATTGTCAATTGTGCCTTTCTTTATATCAATTTTTATTGATTTATTTTCAGTGTCAGTTTTAGCAAAAAAGGTATCGGTAAACATTAGAATCATAAAAATACCTAAACCCAGTAAAGTGCCTGCCCTCCTGAATTGTTAAGGTAATTATTATCTAATATTTCTATTTTTTCCATTAATAATATTAATTTAGAAAATTATATAAACTTTCCTTGATATAATAAGATAAAATATATATAATTTAATAATCTTGCGCAAGAGGTACAGACTATTATTTTAGGAGAGTTGAGAAATTTATGTTATCAAAAATTTTAAAAGTATCATTATTATTTGCACTAGTTATTTCTTCGTTCAATTTAAATCTAATTGAGGCACAAACTTTAAAAGTAAGTGAAAAAGACAGAGAAAATGTACAAGAAAGATTTAAATTATCAGATGAACATATAAATGATCTATCAGATGAAGAGGTTTTATATTTTTTAAATGTAAATCTAGCTTCTGAAGTATCTAAAAAAGAAGAATATTATGAATTTATAACGGATCTAAAAACAAAAAAGACAACAGTTAAGAAAACAACGAAAGAAAAATACGAAAAAACTAAAAACGAGGAAAAAGCTAAAAATGAACCATTACTTATGAGTGATACTGTTGTTGCTTTAGCTACTGTTCAAGAAGTACCACTACAAAAGAAAAATACTGTTAGTGCTTTAGCTGCTGGTGAAGACTCTGATGTAGATACTGATTCAGGTTGGCTTAAACTAGAAACTTGGATTTGGACACGTACTGATGGAACAGGGACCGTTTCAAGTAGATTTGAATGGACTAAATTGCCTTTTTATACAGATAAAGATGTCTTTGCAATCGGAATTGGCCAAAACATGTCTTCAATTAGAGGCTCTGAGAGTGCTAATTATAAGTTTGATTATATTGACCATCTTAATGATACAACTGGCACAGAAATGATTACTAATCTGGTGAAAAAAAGAGATGTTGGAGGAATTGCTTATACCATAGATTTAGCAGATCGATCTCATTCATTAAATGGGGATGGGTTCATTGTTAAAACTTCTAACCATAGAGGTTATATGAGATATGACATAGAAAAACAACTTCCTAGTTTAACTATTGCAGATGCATATTCTAGTTATGCTCATCAAGAAAAATCAATTAGTATTTCACCATCTGTTTCAATTCCTTCAGGCGGTGCTATTTCAATAGGCCAAAAGGAAGATTTTGATATAGTGTATGGGGATGTTCAAGTTAGAAATTGGTAATAAGTATTAATAAGGAGGGGGAATCCCTCCTTATTAATAATAAAGGAGTTTTTAAATGAAGAAATTTAATACAATCACTGTTTTGTTCATCGGAGTACTTATTTTATCAATATCATTTAACGTATATCAAATGAACGAGATAAAAAGAGAAAGTAGAGAACAAAACTCTATAGATAGGCAATTTATACAAAGCTTAAAACAAATTAAACGATCTTTAGAGAATGATGCAGGTTTATCAGAAGTTATTAGATATGCAAGTAGAGCTGAAAGCATTTCTAATTTTACCACTTATGATGATCAAAGAACTTACGATAGTGTGAGTGTTTATTCCAAACAAATATTAGAGCATTTACTTCAGATGGCTTATATGAATAAAGATATAGATGATATAAGTAAAAAACAGGAATTAATTCAAGTAATAGATAAACTATTAAAAGATCCTTTAGATGAACAAAGTATTAGTGAATTACAATATCTGTTGATTGAATTAAAAAAAGATTATGAATAGTTTTTACTACTTCGTAAGTTTAAACAATTATACAAATATTAAAATCACTTAACTAATAGCGGGCAATACATACAATCACAAATCCCAAAACTGATCAGCTCTAACGGAAGGGTCTCTTTCACGTAGGGCTTTTATTATTTTCCCCATAGTCCTAGCATTGGGTGATCTATTTCCTGAACATAAATCACCGACAGTATTCTTGTTTAATCCCGTCTCTTCTTTTAACCAATCCTGCGTCAAACCATCCCTATCTAAATACTTACCTAAATCACTTCTATTCTTCCCTAATCCAAACATCTAACCTCTCCTTTTTTATACGTATCACCATTATTCCCAAAACTCTATAAAAATATTCCTAATCAATTAGGAATAGTGGACAACCAGTAGCTAATACACTCTTAACAAATGGGGCGGATAATATCTAGATAACATCTAATCAAAAATTTTAGGTACTAGATAATATCTAGATAACATCTAAAGGAGTGATGAAATGATTACAGTTGGTGCAGATATTGGCAAGTTTAGAACAAAGATAAAATGGAGAGGGGGCACACAAAGTCATTTATCATGTGTATCAACGTTTAGAGAGTTGAGGGGTGATGTTCCACTAGACGACCAAAACATGGTCGTAGAGTATAAAAACCAAATGTTTTTTGTGGGTGATCTAGCTGAAAGAGAAGGACAGAATTATTTGAACTCTCCTGATTGGCACAAATCTAATACAGTTACTTTGATTAATCTATTTGCAGCATTTAGCAGGATGCCAGGAACGGATTTTAGTATTGTTGTAGGGAATCCATTTGGCATTAACACGTTAAAAGAAAGAGAAGTACTTAAAAACATGCTGATAGGGACCAAACATTTCAAAGTCAATCATAAAGACTATAGAATCACGATCCATAATGTTGGTGTAGCACCTGAAGGAATGGCAGCTTACTACTCAATGCCAATACACAACGATTTAAACATACTTGATTTTGGTTCATCTACAATTCACGCTATTGCGATCCGTAACCGTAGACTCACTGATAAACGAAGTCATACCTTTGATTTTGGCTTCGAGAGCTTAATTGATACAGATTTCAGGTCCATCATACGGGGTATTAAGTTCAAATTAGAAAAAAAGTGGAATGATTTTGATGAAAGGATCATGTTGATAGGTGGAAAAGCACCTGAAATGGATGTCTATGTGAAAGAACAATATCCAAACAGCAATATCACGATCAATCACAATCATCATTTTGCTAATGCGTTAGGTATGTATGAAATGGGGCGTGTAGCATATGAAAGGGCAAATTAATGTTCAAATCGCTTTTAACCCAAATAATAAACATCATATGAATATGTTGAATTGGTTGAATGAACAAAGCAGCAATCGCTCTTCCTTCATTAAAGAGGTGCTTTTTCATTGGATGGAAGGGAAAGAGTCTCAACCAACACCACGGAAGTTGAAAAGAGAGGATGGTTCTAGGGATGAAGGGGAGATACTTAACCTTTTGGGTTAACCTCTCCCCTACCGTACAAAACTAGATACTATGATGTCATGACATCGAACTTAACTTTGAAAAAATTGAGGTGATTGATTAAATGGAGGGAAGAAGAAGGTTAGACCGTAAACACAGGTTTCAACTACGTTTAAAGCAAGAGCTTCATGCTGAAGCTGAGATCATTTGTTTTAAGCACCCCATGTCATTTAATTTACTTTATACAGAAGCGATTGATTACGCTTTAGGTTCAAACGGGTTTTTAAATTATATTGCAGATAAATACCCAAGGGATAATAGGAAAGGTCATTTTACTTATGTACATTCACAAGGGAGGAATTATTAAAATGGGATTACTTAACTGGTGGTTTGGAAAAGACGATAAGGTTTATTTTACTGTCACGATGGATCAGAGAATAGAAAAGGTTTTAACTACATATGTTGCATTACATAATGCTAAAGTAGATGAAGTGGACCATATTAAAGAGGATGACGTAATTGAAGATGCGTTAAAACTGTATTTACGTGGTAGCTTACACATCGATGATGAACAGGCAAGAGTTAAAAACAAAATATGAAACCAACATATATAAATGACTATCGAACATCGAGAGGAAGGGCACAAGCTAGAGAATTATTACAATATGAATAGAGGTAAAAGGGCAGTTAACACACTGCCCTTTTTTTCATATAACTTTTAAAAGTTTGTTATATATAAAATTAAATCAGATAGTTATACTGAATCTAAACGAATTACTATTTTATGTTGGATTACTTTTTCTCAAATTAATTTTATACAAGTAATGTTTAAAGGTTATACTCTCTATTCATATTTCAACTGTAAAAAATTTATGGCTGCGGCACTCCGAATCGTTGTATTTTACAACTAGATATAGCTGTTGTTTCTTCTTCCAAAAGAATGACAATTCCTTCTCCAACTTTAATAATTATTCCATCATCGTTAAAGTCACCAGCTAGAATTGTTGTGGACTTCCCTATTTTAGATTCTGCTAATTTTGTTGTTGGATCTTCAATACACGAACATTCTCCTTTGACGTTTTTTCTAATGGGTTTTAATTTGAAATCAAATGGTTCTATACTCGAAACAGCACAAATGGAGCCAATTGGGTATTCTAAAATATCACCGTTATCATCAAGAGTAGCGATAAAATTATCGACATTAGTTAAAGTACCTGTGTCATGATCGTCAAGAGTAAATATTCTAACTTCCTCCCTCACTAACTGTTTTAACACACACTGCATCGGACAAACGCAACAGTCGCAAATAGTTCTATCAAAAGCCCCCATACAATCACGTCCTTCATTTTTTATTAATGTATTCATAGTTGTGTGGCTTTGACTGGACGTGTAACTATTTTCAAAAATTGTGCTATTGCATAACTCCCTGTGTCTCTTATATAATAAGAACAAATGTTCTAATGAGAGGTGAGTGAAATGAAAGAAAATAAACTAACGCCTGGATCAAATATGATGTGGGAAGCAAGCAGAATGATACTACCTGAACATAAAGAACGCATAAATGATTATCAATATGAGAGAGACAGAAAGACGAAACCAGTACTTGTAGAGGAAGAGGTTAATATCATATCTCAGCAGTTATCAGATTCCATGCTGAGTAAATCTGAAATTATAATTGAATTGTTCAGAGATTTTGGACAGAACGCATTTAAAACTGGAACAGTAGCTAAATTCGATCCCCAATTAAGACAAATTAAATTAGAGCATGAGCATGAATATGAGTGGATCAAGTTTGGTGATATAGTGGGGGTGTCCTGATGCTTACTGACCTTGAAAGAAAAGTATTACGTATCCTGTATAACTTCCCTCATTCAATAAAAAAAAGAATGCCAACCATTAAAGAACTTGAAATTAAAACAGGTAAAGACGAGCTTCTAGAATCGCTTCTAAGGCTCGTTTTGCATAGAGGGAGACATATTTTGCCCCCCTTAATTATAAAAAGGTAAGTTTTTCAGTGCCCTCCTTAGGTAGCTGGGGGGGGTTTTTATTTTTAATTTAATGTGAATTTTAAATTATCCCTCATTCTCGATATCGCTTCTTTTCGTCCGATGTATCGTTAACAAACCCATCATTTTCTTTTACCGAACCTTCTCTAATTTCAGTTATGGCACAACTAGTTATAGCAACTATTAATCCTGATCCCGTTGTGTCTTCTCCAATCACAATTCCTTCTCCTACATCACGTATTATGGCAGGAGTACCACCTCCTATATAGTCAATAAATACTGTCTCCCCTTTTAATGAGTTGGCTAAATTGGTTATGGGATCCTCACAACAAACGCATTCTCCTTTCGTGCTTTTTTTGATCGGTTTTAATTCTAAGGAAAATGTTTCCCTTGGAAAAACAGCAGATATATTACAAATGGGAAAATGAACTACCTCACCAGTTCCATCGTCTATGCCAGAAACAATAAAGTTTTTTACTTCCGTTATTTGCAAATTAACAGAATCAGTTCGAGTTTCAATCTGAACTACTTCTTCTCGAATTAACTGCTTCAAAACACACTGCATCGGACAGACGCAACAATCACAGATCGTTTCATCAAAATGTCCCATAGGGATTATCTCCTTTTTAATGTATTTGATGAGGTATTGTATGAACGGATTTGATAAAATGATTGGACGTATATCTTAGTATTAAAAAATCAGCATTTGTCTGTGTCAGCCTGTGATGTATTGCAATATGATGGGAATAAGTTATGATATTTCACTTAGCAACTCAAAAAGCTTCTTCCACTAGTTTCAAGGAAAGAAGCTTTTTGAATGCTACAATTATTTTACTATTTCTACTATCCCTGAACTAGAAATCAAAACAGGGGTGGTTATATAGAATGTCCAGATGGGAATACTCAAAACATAAAGATTATAATGACTAGGGATTATGATTCACCGTTTAAAAAATAAAAACCACCTTTTATGGGTGGTTATTTTTCGTTTAGGAGTAAAATATGCGCTTGTCTTAGATCACCTGCCCTATACCAATAAGAGTCTATTAACATAGTATATAGTATGAAAATATGGAGGTGAAAGATATGATCGCATTTGTAGCAGTGGTGTTAGTGTTGTTTATATTGTTAGTGATCGTTTTACTTGGAGATAGATGTTACTTTCTAGCCCCTATTGAATTTGGAGAAATTATACAATTTGATTTGGAGATCTAAATCTTCCAAATTTCTAGATCATTGTGTGTGATATAGGTCTTGATAAAAATTAAACCAAGTGGGGATTTGTTTTTCCAAACAAAAAAACCACCAACCTAAGTCAGTGGTTCGGTCTCATCCCTAATGAGGCCATTTGCCCATAAACAAAATTAGCTTTGTGAACTGGTACACAGTTCTATTTTATTATATCAAACTCCTAATCTCTTACCAAAAATCCGATTCCTTAACATTTGGATTATATTGATTTGCAGTATCTAAAAATTTCTTTCTAGTTTTTTATTAGGTTTATAATTATCATTTCCACAGAGGTCTATTGTCTCGTTTTGTACGGGTACTTTCTTGTGGTTAGTTAAAAGGCTAAAAACCCGATTAGGGCTTTAATATCTACTTGACTTATTTGCAATACTTAAAAAACAAAAACTGATAGACAAGCTTTGACATAAGGCGGAAGGATTATACTACAATTTGTTTAAATATTGTGATTAGAAAAATATTGTCAAAAAATTGATGGTATGATAACCTTGACCTAAATATTGTAATTTAATATTAAAAAAATCCAATAAAAAAGTTTAACGGATATCCTGATTTGGGGGTATTTTATACGTTGAACTTATTCAATAAAAAATTTTGTTTTTTAAGTTGGGAAATTAAGGGTAGGTAAGCGTATTTTCCAACCTTTCTTGGTTGGAAAATAGATTGAAAGGAGCTATTGTCCGTGACTGAATCCGTTGAAAAACCACTATCATCTTTGGGTGATCTCATACGACATCATCGCAAACAAGCAGAAATGACATTAGTACAATTAGAAGAATTATCTAAAGTTGACAAGGCTAGCATATCACGAATTGAATCGGGACAAACGAAACGTCCCAATTTACCAACTATTCGAAAAATTAGCTCAAGATTAAAAATCCCTTATGTAGAGATGATGGAACGTTATATAGAGATAGAGGAAAGATCTGAAGTTTTATTTACAATTTTAGATGACTTTCAAGGGAAAGACATTAGTTTAGTTATTAAGCTTGCTAAGAAAATCCTTCAATCTCCTACAATGGAAAGTGTAGATTTAGTAGAAATGCTATTTGATTTTGTTGCAAGATTTGAAGAGCCTTCTATTAAGCTATCGCTTTATAAATTGATTGTTAGCCACTCTCGGGCTCACGGAATACGCTTCTGGAAAAGTTATTATAGATTTTGAAGAGTTCCTTACGAGTGAAGAGATGGGTGTAATGTACTATAAATTTTCTGTTCATGCTTACAACTTGTGTTTATTTGAAGAAAGTGTAGAGATGGGTAAAAAGGCACTTCATGCAAAGATATCTGATACTAGAATGCGGGCAAATACTATTCAAGCTGTATGCAATGGATACTACTACTTAGGTGATTATGAAAAAGCTAAAGAATATTTGGATCGGTATAAAGAATTCTTACTTCCAGAAGTGAAGGACAATGCAAATGTGCTAGAAGCTATGTTACATACAGCCTATGGAAATCATGAACTAGCTATTTCAATACTTCAAAAGAACCTACCACATTGTGGGGAATTTACCTTACTCCATGTTGTAAATTTTTTATTCACACTATATTTACAAACAGGTAATTTATCAGCAATTGAAGAGCTTGTCCAACTAGAAGAGAAACTATTATCAATAACTTATGTTACCCCTTTTAAAAAGGCTGAATTAGCCCACTATTTTAAACTCAAAGGGGAGTATTTCCTCCTAACAGAAAAATTAGAGGTAGGGATAAATTTTTATTTAGAGGCAGCAAAACGATACTCTAAAGTCGATCTTATTAACTTGGAAAGTGAGTGCTTACAACAAATTACGAATATACATACTACTAATAATGGAGATATAGTTTCAATTTTTGAGAAACTAGGAACTTATTATGATAACAAAGTTAGGAAAGGTGATAATTTATGAAAAGTATAAAAAAGGTCTTAACTGCCATAACCCTTTTTGCACTAATAAACGCACCTGAAATCATGGTATTATTTTCTGGTACTGATCCAGGCTGGTAGAAACAGTACTAATATACAAAGAACCATTCTGCTAAGCTGGTGGGCTGGTTTTTTTAATTGGGAAAAAAAGGTTTTTTTGTAAGGAAATTTATTATCAATGATATTAAACAACTTATATTATAATGTAAATAGGAAAGTCGCCTTGCTGGAACAATGCGATCCTCTAAAAAGTTTGAAATCCGGTCTTAATTCCCTCGATTAAATTGTTATTGGAGCAATAGTTTAATGTCAAACAGTTAAAATACATGAGGGTCGAATTAATGAGCGCCAATACTTCGTATATGCTGCTTGAAGGATGCGACAAAAAGAACTATACCGAGTTGAAAGATGAGTTATATCCATTTACGGCTGAGGATCTAAGTAATTTAAAAAGATATCACAGTTTGAATTATGTAAAGAGCAAGGAAGGGTATACGCGGTTTATTACGAACATGCCGTCTCCAATTATGAAAAAATCAGAAATTAATGATGGTTAAAATGTTTTTATAAAAAACCGCTGAAACTGGCGGTATGACACGGAAAATCAAGTATTGACTAGAGGGATCAAATTGGGAACATTTTGGGAACGGATTACACCAAAAGTGGTATATTTACACCCATCTACATCTTTTGATAAAATGTCGAAATCCTTGATGATAAAGGACTCTAGCGAATTACACCAATCGCCAGAGATCCTTTTTTCTTCCTTGAGGGGGTAGTGGGCGAAAGCCCGTGGAGGTTCGAGTCCTCTCGACCGCAACATACATATCAAGTCTTTGGAACCCTTGGTACATAAAGGGTTTTTTATATGTTTTGGAGTCGGCGCATCTCTTTTAATTTGACATAGATAGTGTGATTAAATAGTGTGTTGGGGACGAATTGGAGACTGAATTCTTAACCTCTATTTTCTATTGGATTTAGTGAATCAAATTTTTCTGCGTTTGTCTACTCAATTTTTTTGTAATGTGAGCGTAAGTGTCCGCTGTTGTTTTATAGTTTGAGTGACCTAGACGCTCCTGAATAGATTTCAAATCTTTTATCCATTTGCATATGACCGAATCTTGGTAGTATATGATTTTTTAGATTGAAAGTATATGTACGGAGTGTAGAAGGAGAGAGTTCTTTTTCACCATATTTTCTTCCATTCTTGAACAAATGCTTTAAATGTCATTTTTTCTGGAGCGATATATTCAGCGGCTTCAACTTCAATTTTGAATTTAATTAATTCTTCATTTAGATAGTCTCTAAGCTTCTTAGTTATAGTGGGGCACAAGTGTTTTTTCTATATGAATAGATAAAGACCCTGCATATTTAAAGTAGGGTTTTTTAATGTTATTGGAATTAAATATAATTCAATACTTTTTAACTCAGGGACCTTTTGCGGTCCTTTTTGTATGGTTACTTATTACTGTAATGAGAAATAGCAAAGAAAGAGAAGATAAATTAATTCAGTCTCACAAAGAAAGAGAGGGGTAATTAATCGCTACTTTAGAAAAATTCAGTGAAAAATACGACATGATTATTGATGAATTACGTGAATTAAAAGAGAAATTATCAGGGAGGAAGTGAAACGTTTGACCTTCAAAATGAAATATCCCATCACTAAAAAATACCTTACTAGCGGCACAAAAAGAAGAACAGGATATCGGATTCCAGAAGTAGGATTTATTGTTGCTCATGACACAGGGAATGATGGTTCCACAGCATTACAAAATATTAAATACTACGAGAATTCAAACAATGAAATGAGTGCATCAGCTCATATTTTTGTAGATGACACAGGTAGTTATGAGTGCATTCCTTTGCTTACAGACATACCTGAAAAGGCTTGGCATGTTCTATATCAAAAACCTTTGGATAACCAGATATTTGGTGATGATGCAAACGATATAGCAACAGGTGTTGATTAATGGAAAAAGAAAGTAGAGGAAAAACCACAGGAAGTATTAACGATTTCCCTTGGTTATTTTTTGTTATGTTAGATCGATTAAGCCAAAAGGAAGGTGGAAATTAATATGAATACATTTAATAGAAAGAATTAAACAACCTCATATATTACTAATGATTGCTACATTGATTTATCAAGGGCTAGAGTTTTACGGTTATGGAGTTGAGCAGGAAACATTTCAAATGTCTGTTGATCTGGTTACTTTTTTATTATTGGGTGTGACGGTCTATAAGTCTGATAAGAATAAATTGATATAAAGTGTAATCCCCATTGGCTTTAGGTAGCTGGTGGGGAAAGTAAGTGGTTTGGATTTGAAGATGATGACATTTGTGAAAACTGTTGTTGATTCATTGGGGTGATTTTAGTTACAGAACAACTAGAAATAGCAGCTAATATAGGGCTGGTGGGTTCAGGAGCTCTGAGAATAATAATCCCTTCTCCAATATCATTTACAATCGCTCCAACACTTCCCTTTATAAACTCAATTTCTACAAACTGTCCTTTCAGAGAAATTAATAAGTTAGTGATTGGATCTTCGCAACACGCACATTCCCCTTTGTTTTTGCTTATTAATTTTAATTTAAGTCCACCAGGTATTAATGCAGGATTAAAAGCAACACCAGTGAATTGACATATTGGTATATTTCCGATTGAAGTAAAAGCAATGAAATTATCCACACTAATTAAATTTGTTGTTCCAGAAGAGACAGTGGTGACAAAATCAATGGTTTGCCCTGCTAATTGCTCTAAAACACACTGCATCGGACAGACACAGCAGTCACAAATGGATTTATCAAAATGTCCCACCTTAAACTCCTCCTTATTAATTAATTTGATGGGATATTTTATGAGTTAATATGATGATTTGACTGGACGTGTGTACCTAGATTCAAATATCCGCTAATTGACTAAATATCTAATTAACATTATTACACGTTTCTTTCTGTAAAATTGGTACTTTATCAAATGAATTAATTTCGTTTGTGTTTTTGGACAAAAGGAAAAACGCTAGATTAGCGCCTTTTGCTTGTTTAATAACATGTGATCAGATCTAATAATCTAACCCAAATTACAATACTATTCATCTCCCCTATCTTAGATTGTGCTACGTTAGTTATTGGATCTTCAGTACACGAACATTCTCCTACGCTTTTTTTAATGGGTTTTAATTTGAAATTAAATGTACCTACAATCGAAACTAAACAAATATCACTAACTGAAATTTGAATAATATTACCATTATTATCAAGAGTAGCTATAAAATTATTGAAGGAAATTAGAGTTCCCCCAAGGTCTATAGAAGGGGTAAGTACTCCAATGTTCTCCCTTACCAACTGTTTCAAAATACACTGCATCACATCGGACAGACGCAACAATCACAGATCGTTTCATCAAAATGTCCCATGTTAAAAATGTTTGACCATCAATGCTATTCTTTTCTGACTCATTCCCTACTGCATCTATGGCACTTACAGAGAGTGAATACAAAGTACCTGGTTCTAGTTCAACGAAAGTATATAAGTAGTTGTTAGAACACTATCAGCATGTAATACATCATCTAAATAAATCCTATAGCCAACTACCCCTACATTGTCGATTGTATTTGAATCTGATTCTCCCTAATGAAAATCCATTCTTAAAGGATGATTAATATAGCCTTATTCATACTACGTATGAGAGGGGGCGTAAACATGATTGATATTTATGTCGCTCTCATTATTTACGGACGTAGAACATTTGAACAAGTCCCTAACAGCAGGGTTCTTTATTGTTAAGGAGGGTAGATAGATTGGAATTAAATATCATTCAATATTTTTTAACTCAGGGCCCTTTGCGGTACTATTTGTTTGAAATGGTAAAATAGCACATTTTCAAACAAGCAAGTCACGTGTCTATACCAAATGAAGGGTAAGAACATAGAATATATTGGCTCCTGGTAAAACTATTATGCGCTCATATTATCTCTCTACGGAAACCTCACTATTTAATAGTGAGGTTTTAATCTATCAAAAATGTGTACTTGCCCCTGGATACCCGTCCAACCAAAGTAGATTCTCTGAACATAGTATATATTACATCACATTGAAAGGAGGATGAGCTTATGAGTAAACATAGTTCTGCTACAGGTGCAGCTATTGTTTTAGTACTCTTTATTCTCTTAGTTATTATTTTAGTTGGTTCGTGGGGATACAAAGATGATCTAAAAGGTGCCTTTTTTCGGGTTTTATTGGGGGCAGCATGAGTATACACAAAGTTATATGGTGAATTCAGAATAAATCCCTGCCTATCTAATAGCAGGGTTCTTTACTGTTAAGGGGGGTGGATAGATTGGAATTAAATATCATTCACCACCAAATGAAGCTATAGAACATAGAATATATTACCTCCTAGTATTTGCAGGCTATCCACTCATATTATCTCTCTACGGAAACCTCACTACATTGAATTGTGAGGTTAACTACATAGTTTTGCTACAGGAACTGCAATTGTATTGGTACTTAATACATCATATGTTATGGTTTATAAAAGTGATAAGAATAAGTTGATATAGTTTCTCTCACTGGCATAGGTAGCTGGTGGGGTAGTATCCTTTTTGAGTTGTTGGAAATTTGAAAATCAAGGTTGATCTTTAATTTGTTTTTGGTTGATTGGATTAATCATTGTTATTGATGCACTAGAAAGAAACAGAAAAATTAAGGCAGAACTAGCAGAAGAAGTTAATATCATATCTCAGCAATTATCTGATTCAATGTTAAGTAAATCAGAAATCACAGTTGAGTTGTTCAGAGATTTTGGTCAGAATGTGTTTAAAACTGAAACAGTAATTAAAATTAACACTCAATTAAGACAAGTAAAACTACAAAATGTGGATGGTTACGAATGGGTTAAGTTTGATGAGATTGTAGGTGTTTCGTGATGCTTACGGATTTAGAAAGAAAAGTATTACGTATCCTGTATAACTCACCCATTCAAAACGTAGGATGCCAACTATACCAGAACTAGAAATCAAAACAGGTAAGAACGAGAAAGTAGTCCGTTCAGTATTAAACGGACTCGTTAGAGGGGAGGATTGAAAGTCCTTGTTCACTTCTACTAACATATAAATCCTGTGGCTTGTAAAAATCTGTTCTGAATTAATTCTTCTACTAGGGATTATGATTCACCATTTAGATAGAAACACTAACTAAAAATGTGTGCTTGTCTTAGATCACCTGCCCTATACCAAATAGAATCTATTAACATAGTATATTGTATAAAACTAAGGAGGTGTGTAAAAGGTGAGTAAGTTTTTTAATGTGGCAATTATATTAGTATTATTTATCTTGCTGGTGATTATTATTGTAAGTTCTATGTATGAAAGAATATCAGACACAATAAGAAAAGGAAGTTCGTTCAAACCAAGCAAGAAAAACAAACCCATCGATGCCAAAGATGGGCGAACCTCAAAAGCAGAGGAAGTCCTTGGACATGGTGGAATTGATTATAACAAGTCCTCTAAAGAACAGAAAAAACGCATTGAAGAAAATGAAAGACGTTTAAAAGAGGATAAAGATTTTAGAGAGTCCGAGAAGAAAAGAGCAGAAGCAGTTATCGCACAGCGAAAAGCCGCAGGTCTAGACACAATCGCCCAAGAAAAATATTTGGCTAGGTTGTAAGGGTAGATTTAAGATGCCATTATCAGAAGAAGAAAGACAAGATTTTCTTGAAAGATATGCTTCCTATGCACAACTTATACAACAAATATTATTTAAAAAAAATGAAACAAAATTATCATTTTTTCGCCAAAAACTATGTAGAAGTGAAAAGTGACCAAAAAATGAATTAGGTTAATAGGTTTTACCTACTTAAAAACAGAAAATATAATATGAGGTAAATAAATTCATGAAGAAACAAAGGATTTGCCCCAACACAACATAGGATATGTACTACCCACACCTTTTCCCGGAATGATAGTTATTTATGGCACTGATGGTTTTATCAATCGTATTTTGAATCAGGATGGCACCGACGTAGGATTAAGTCATTATAGTGATCGTGGAGAAGGAACACTTACTGATGTTGTATATGGGTCTATACCAACAAAGATGGAGCCAAATACAATGATAACTTACAATAATAATTTAACTTATCAAATAGAAAAAGGTAGCGAACGTAAATTGGAGCTATAAAATCTAAATGAAGAGAGAGTAACGGAAGAAGCACTAATTAATTCAAATTAAAGATTAAAAGAAAAAGAGAGGGAAGCTTCTTATAAAAGAGCATTAAAAAGGTTAGAGAACGTTGATTTATAAAAAATCTACTATTAAAGTCAGTGGTTCGGTCTCATCCCTAATGAGAAATTAAGGATAGTGGATTAAAAATCGGAATAGTTGACGGATTTTTTTAAGACTATTTTTATTAAGGAACCTTTTCCACCACTCAGAAGGATATGTTTCAGTAAATTAGTTTACCTTTTCCACCATGAAAGATGGATTCATAATTTTTTCTTAATTCTTCCATGTACCATAAAGGCTTGGTGATTTAACCATTTCAATTCAAACCTTAAATAGAGCAGGTGTGTAGCGTGCTTCACTTAGTGGTGACGTAACCTCTTGTCGTACCTTGACGGCTTAATTTGGTGTAAAGGCGACAGTTAGTGGACGATTTCCCACCGGCACGGTAGCACTGACGGAGTGGGTCTTGACATCCATGACCGATGATATGGTTTGGTTCGTAACAAAGGCGATTTTTCCATCTAAAAAATGTATGTGTATACAAGGAAAGCAATCTACACCAGATGAATTAGTTAGCATAGTATATATCGTATCCCTACAAAAATAAATTAATATAGGAGGAATTTATTATGAATTTAGAATAGAAAAGAAAAAGTATACAACTCGATAATGAAACACGCACACCTTTTGAGTTTACAAGTCCTGTACAAAGGCATGAAACAGTTATTTCAGGCTTTGAATTTGGGTTTGATGCACCTGCTAGTGTTATGACAAGATTGGAACTAACAACTTCAGGTCAAGTCAACGCCAATTCACCTAATGTCGTTGATGTGATTGTAAGCTCAGAAGCAAGAGATTCAAAACAAAGTATTCTATTGTCCTCAGATTCGAGTGTGGATGTTACAGTTTTTGCACTCGTAGATAAATGTTAGCACTACCAGCGAAATACCTGTCCAAAACAATCAAGAACAATTTTAAATAATCGGAGAATCCAGAGACAGGATTATATGTACGTAATGCCCAGGCACTTTTATTTATCATTATAGTCTGCCTCTCAGTATTCAAAACCCCATAAACATTTAAAAAAGTGTAACCAAATTTAAGCACCATAAAGGGGAAAGCTATCGAATTAAAGAAAAGAAAAAACTAAACGTAAAAAAGCAGGTTGGGATAACGATTATTTACTTAATATTTTGAAATGCTCTAAACAAGTCTAATGCGATTGCCCTGACTTAGTGGTGCCAAGTATTAACGGGAAGAAGGCGTCGGATGGAGTTATAAAAAAGGGTGATGTATTTGTAGTATTCTAAAATAGGGTTGTACCATCTTTGCAGGGTGGAGGTCACAGGCTCGAACCCTGAGGTCACCATAATATAAACATCCAAGCCCCTTGATATATAAGGGGTTTTTATTTTCCTTTTCTTTTTTGACTTTATAAATTTTTAGTAAAAAAATGTAGTTGGTAACATTTTGGGAGCGGATTTTTTCAGTGCTATTTCGACTTCTTTTTAAGTTGTTCAAACGTATCGGCGATTATCCGCTGATTTGAAATACCCGCAATAATACCTTTTCTAGTAATATCATGGACAAGTTCTAAATGAAATAATCAAAAAACGATGTACACTGATATCACCTGTTGGTTTGAATTCTGTCTTTGTCACCTCACGAAGTATTAAAGTGATTGTATTTCAAGTGTAGATTACAGTTTGAAAATAAAATTTTATTTATTTAACTGTATCAGGAAGGGTACGATTAGTGCTCTTTTTTTGTAAGAATGTCTATAGATATCAGTCCAAGCAAATCCATTGGTTGGTTCATAAGATAATGTGAAATGATATTTTAATTTAAGAAGTTGGGAGGGTATTTTATGGGTTTAAATAAAGGACCTTTTGTCGCTGCTGATACGGTTTCAGTATTGAATCCATATGGAGGAACTGGTTCTATTACTCTTGCTGCTGATGGTGACTCTGAAATTGTTGCCACCGTCGATGTATGTGTTACACAACCGGAGAAAACACAAGTTTCACTGGATTCAATGACTCAAATTGCTGTAACAAGACTGTCTCCTACTTCTGACCCAGTAATTTTGAATGTCTCTGTTACTTTTGAAGTTAGATATGAGATCCTGCGTAATGGTAATGTTATTGCAACAATCAATGATGAAATGGATTATGAAGCAGCAGGTGAGGGAAGACATACAAACTTTCCGAATTTTCCTATCCTTGATGACAATCCAAATGCTGGAATTAATACGTATGATCTCAAAGTTACAAGGGTTTCAACATCTGTTGTAGAAGATATTTTTGTCGCATCTCGAAGTCTTAAAGCAACAGTTATGGGTTTAAATAAAGGACTTTTTGTTGTTGCTGACACGGTTTCTGTAATAGATGCACTTAGTGTAGCAGCAGGTGCAATTGAACTTGTTCCAGGCGGCGTCCCTACAGTTGTAGCTACCGTCGAAGTATGTGTTAAAGAGCCGCTGAAAACACAGGTATCTCTGGATTCAATGGCTCAAATTGCTGTGATAACGGGAGAGCCCGATGTTACTTTTGAAATGACCTATGAGCTCCTGCGTAATGGAGTGACAATTGCGACTATAGATAATAGTATGGATTATATTTCTCTTGAACCAGTAGGGTATACAAATTTTCCAAACTTTCCTTTAGTAGATGATACACCAAGTGCTGGAATCAATACGTATGTGCTCAGATGTACATTTGTATCAGCCAATGCAGAAATATTTGTCGGCTCTCGAAGCCTTAAAGCAACAGTAATTACAGTTTGAAAATAAAATTTTATTCTTAAACGGTTAACTAGAAGGGCCATTAGAACGCTTCTTTTTGTATTAATGGCCATAGATAGGAGTCTAAGCAACCGCGTGAGAGGGTTCATAGGATTAAACGAAGACTTTCCGTTGATGTGTGTCAAACAATCACAAAGTACACAAGTTTCGCTTGATTCAATGGCTCAAATTGGTGTAGTAGAGACCTTAGTTAATGCATCTAGTATTACTTTTGCAATAGAAAAGGTGTTTGTTCAAAGAGAAAAGATTACTGAATCTGAGTTTTTAGAAATCACACGTGAAGGATATGTAGCATGATAAATTAATATTGTACATTTCCCCACTAGCTAACTAATTTAAACTAAGCCAATGGGAACAAAGCAAAAGCTTCTTCCTCTACGGAGAAGCTTTTATTTTATTTTTTCCACTGTCTTAGGTAGTTGATGGTGGGGATTTTTCTATTTTTTAATCGGAGGAGCTACTATATCTAATGCACACGTAGAAGCTACACCTGAATCAAACTCTACTCCTGTGTTAGTTATAAGATCTTTAAGTAAAACGATTCCTTCACCTACACCTGCTATAGTTGCTTCTGTAATTGTTGAAGAAGGTATACTTATTTGCTGTTCCTTCATGGAATTTAACAAATTTGTCATAGGGTCTTCACAACATGCGCATTCCCCAACAATATTCTTTCTAATTGGTTTTAATTTAATATCAGCTTCCATATTCAAACCTAAAGCAACAATTTGACAGATTGCGATATTTCCTTGATCAGTGAATACTATAAAATCTTCAATACGATCTATAGTAAAAGGAATGTTAATTTGTCCAAATGTAGTACGTAAAAAATCTACAGTTATTTGTTGCTCCATTAATTGCATCAAAACACACTTCATTGGACAGACACAGCAGTCGCAGATGGATTTATCGAAATGTCCCATAAGGATCACCTCTTTCTTAATTGTATTTGTTTACAAGATATTGTATTCGGTAAAAAGATATTTTGACTGGATGCATGTACCTAAGATCCAAAAATGTACTCTTGCACACCCGGATGGAGAATATGCGACAACGAACGCCATAATATAAGGATAAAATTAGTTTATTTTTCTAAAAATTTTAAAAAATTCAGATTATTATGTTGAATGATTATATAATATGACGTATTATGTTAGTTATAACGAACTATTACAAATGCAGTCAGTCGCTTCTGTAGTTCTATTTTTTAAAGTACATAAGGGGAATCATACCAGCGTAATACTAGTTTGATTGTTTTATCGGTTTGATAATGTCTTTTATCTGAAAAATTGTAAGGGCTTTCATAGAGGGGGGACTAATTTAATCAAAATGAAATCAAGTTAAACTAAATTATGGGGAGGAAATGTGTATGGTAGTGTTGTTCAGAAAAAATATGTTGTCTAGTTTTATGATTTGTGTAATGTTTTTTATCTTTTTGCTCACAATGAATGTATCCGCTGCTACAGAGGTAAACGCACAAGAACGAGAAGGTTATATCATGTTCGATCGAGGTACCTATCAGGTATATTATCCTGAAGAAACAATAGATATAGAATCTAATCTGAAATCTCCTAATTTGAAATCTATAGATCTGAAGTCTACAAATCTAAAATCTACCAATTTAGATAACAATGTTGAGAGTGGGAATAGTAATAGTGTTTACGTAGAACCTGATCTTGTAATTCCAGCTCTTAAAGCAAATGATCCAATGCCAATTGACACTTATGAAAATAGAACTTCTTTTCGTGGAATAGAACCAGAGACGTATATACCCGTTAATTTCATTATAGATAGTAAATATTTTCCAAATAATGATATGATGTTAAGCGTTTTGAATGATGCATTAAATGATAAGGATCCTAATGTGGATACGTTTATAGGTGTTTATGATCCAGTAACAGAATCAGTGACCAATTACTTCCCAATGCAAGCAACGAACAAAATTACCCTTTTATTGAATAAACATTCATACTTTGCTCAGAATCTTACGTTAGATCTTGAAGAATGGTGGGCAAGAGGTGCTAATAATTATGGGAATTCAGATGGGGTCCCGATATCGAAAACGATTGAAAGAACTTTTGGAGTAGAAGATTCAAGGCAGAATTCAGTGACTATCACACATGGAACCGGAGTAGACATTAATACTCAAAATGGAGGGAAAGTAAAAGTTGGGATAGCTGAGATCAATTGGAGTGTGGGTTTTACATTCAGTTACAATTATACTAACTCAAACATAAATTCATTTACTAGAACATATCATTCGTCTCAAAAAGATGTATTCACTGCACATTTTGGAACTAAATTTCCAGGCACTCAATACAAGTGGGCAGTGTATGATTTAGTGACGCGAACAAAAGTGAATTATTCAAATGCAGATCATTTTAGCGAATTAGATGATGCATTTAACAATATCGACAATTACGGACTTACACCTGATATGAGCTCTTATATGACTGAAATTAAGAATAGCGTGTACTCTGTTGTCGAAGTTCCTGTTTATGAAGTAGATCCAAGCTTAGAAATGCCTCAAAATTTAACAGCTGCTCAAGATTTTAAAAACTTAACGATCACCCTGAATTGGGATGCCGTATCGGAGGATAGTGTGGCGGAGGCTGGAGTTGATCCTAAAGAAAACAACGGGAAGGTAGCAGGTTACTTTGTTTATAAAAATGGTCATCTTGCTGGGACCATTTTTGATCCAACAAGAACGAGTTGGACCGACCTGAATGTAGAACCTGGAAAAGCCAATACGTATTGGCTTAGATCTTTTAGCAATAATGAATACACGATTACTAGATATTTCTACAGACAGATTTCACCTCCTAGTAATACAGTAAGTGAAACGGTGAAACTAAATGGGGCACAATTTAAAAGTATGGTCATAGGATGTTCGATTCCATTTGATTGGGCTGATGATCAAATTCCAGCTGGAGAAAGAACATATTATGCCATATATATTGGAAACCCGGCTAGTGGCGGGAAAGAAGTGGGTAAATTCGAAGGGAAAGATGCTTCTGTAAATATCTCTCCTGAGTTATATGACTTATTAAAAGAGAACAGCAATCAAGAATTTTATATTGTGAAAGAAGTACTTTATAATAATCAATTAATTCAATCATCAGCTACTAAAATTCCTAACCATTTTACAGTGACAGAAACAGCATTTCTGTTTTCTAAAGCAGGATTCAATGGGGATTGTGTCACAGTAAGTAAGGATCAATCCGTAAATTTATCTCAAACAGGCTATGACTTTGATAACAAGTTGTCATCGATGTTAGTACAAGGTAATATATGGCTTGTCCTATTCCCACAAGCAAACTATGGAGGTTATTCTCAGGCGTTTTTCACCGATGAGGGCGGTTATGCTCATATTCGTGACTTTGACGAAATGATTATTGGATCGAATACTGTCTCTTCTATAAAAGTACGTGAAAAATGGCATGGCGCCTATATGTTTGATGGACCAGATTTTAGTGGATCTTTTGATTTATATAACGATGAGCAATTTGCTAGAGATTCAGGTGGTCATCAAGCAAACGATTGGATGGGTTATCAAAGAGGAGACGCTTATTTTAAAAAAGATGATTCTATATCATCAGTAAAAGTTGTGGGTCCATATGCAGTAGCTCTGTATGAGAATTATAACTGGTCAGGAGCATATGCTTTAGTTAAAGAGGATTATGGTGGTCCAAATTTAAATAGTAATATAGATAATAAAGCTTCATCAATAAGTGTATTTCATGGTGAAGGTGTATGGCTATTCGATGTCCAAACGTATAGAGGGAATTATAAACGTTTCCTACCAGTTGATGCTAATACCCCTTATAATTGTCGACATAGTTCTAATGAATGTGGATTTCCTGGTGATACTTTATCCTCTGTGTTAGTGATTGGTGACTACGGTGTTGCATTGTATGAACACCCAGATTATATAGGAAGAGTGCAAGCAGTGACAAACTTTGATCAATATTCAGGAAGTAGTGGAGATGTAGGAGATAATCTAATGTCATCATTTAGAGTATTCCCAAAAGGTGTCTATTTAGGGCAAGAACTTAATTTTAGACCTGGATCATCAGTTATAGTAAAAGACCCGGGAAATTATAGTTTTGTAGAAAAGATAGGACTTACAGATAATTCACTAAGTTCAATGTTTGTTGTTGGTAATTATAAAGTAACCTTATATAGAGATCCCGTTTATAAAGGAGAAAGTAAAGTGATTTATGGCTGGCTTGGTGATTTTAGGAGTGATCCCATAGGGAATGATACCGTCAGTTCCTTAAAAATTGAAGAATATTAAAATAGAAATAGAGGAGCAGCTCCAACTAGTGAAATGTTATATTCATTCACTAGGACTGCTCCTCATTGTTTTTACAGAAATTTCAAAAAAGTATGAATATTATGTTGAATAATTAAACAGAATGTCGTAATATGTTAGTTATAACAAACCACAATATGAGATATTTATACATATTTCCCTTAGTCTAGTCTATTAAATCAAACATAAAAAAACCAGTATATCAAAATTAAAGTGTAGTAGTTATAAAAAAATGTAAGGGTTTTCATAGATAGGAGGGATTAATTAGCTTAATAATTTAAAATGAAGGATAGGGGAGGAAATGTGAATGATAGAGTTCATAAAGAATTCTTTAACTGGTTTTATGATTTGGGTAATGTTTTTTACCATTTTAATTTCAATGAGTGTATTCTCTGCTACAGACGTAAACGCACAAGAACGAGAAGGTTATATCATGTTCGATCGGAGTACTCATCAAGTGTATTATCCTGAGGAAACAATAAAAATAGAATCTAATCTAAAATCTTTTAATTTGAATTCTACAAATCTAAAATCTATGAATTTAAACAATAATGTTGAAGGTGGGAGTAGTAATAGTGTTTATGTAGAACCTGATCTTGTAATTCCAGCTCTTAAAGCAAATGATCCAATGCCAATTGACACTTATGAAAATAGAACTTCTTTTCGTGGAATAGAGCCAGAGACGTATATACCTGTTAATTTCATTGTAGATCGTAAATATTTCCCTAATAATGATATGTTGTTAAGCGTTTTGAATGATGCATTAAATGATAAGGATCCTAATGTGGATACGTTTATAGGTGTTTATGATCCAGTAACAGAATCAGTGACCAATTACTTCCCAATGAATGCATCGAACAAAATTACCCTTTTATTAAATAAACATTCATATTTTGCTCAGAATCTTACGATAGATCTTGAAGAATGGTGGGCAAGAGGTGTAAATAATTATGGGAATTCAGACGGAGTTCCGATATCGAAAACGATTGAAAGAACTTTTGGAGTAGAAGATTCAAGGCAGAATTCAGTGACTATCACACATGGAACCGGAGTAGACATTAATACTCAAAATGGAGGGAAAGTAAAAGTTGGAATAGCTGAAATCAATTGGAGTGTGGGTTTTACATTTAGTTATAATTATACTAACTCAAACACAAATTCATTTACTAGAACATACCATTCGTCTCAAAAAGATGTATTCACTGCACATTTTGGAACCAAATTTCCAGGCACTCAATACAAGTGGGCTGTATATGATTTAGTGACACGAACAAAAGTGAATTATTCAAATGCATCCCATTTCAGTGAATTAGATGATGCATTTAACAATATCGACAATTACGGACTTACACCTGATATGAGCTCTTATATGACTGAAATTAAGAATAGTGTTTACTCTGTTGTCGAAGTCCCTGTTTATGAAGTAGATCCAAACCTAGAAGTGCCTCAAAATTTAACAGCTGCTCAAGATTTTAAAAACTTAACGATAGAACTTACTTGGAATTCAGTGTCCGATGAGAATATAGCACAAGATAATGGAGTAAATAATGGGAAGGTGGCAGGTTACTTTGTTTATAAAAATGGTTATCTTGCTGGAACGATCACTGACCCAAAAAGAACGAATTGGACCGACCTGAATGTAGAGCCTGGAAAAGCCAATACGTATTGGCTCAGATCTTTTAGCAATAATGAATATACTAGCACTAAATCTTTCTATAGACAGATTTCACCACCTAGTAATACTGTGACTGAAAAGGTGAAATTAAATGCAGCAGAATTAAGAGAGTTAGTCATTGGTTGTTCCATCCCATTTGCATGGAATGATAATCAAATTCCAGCTGGAGAAAGAACGTATTACGTCATATATATTGGAAACCCGGCTAGTGGCGGGAAAGAAGTGGGTAAATTCGAAGGGAAAGATGCTTCTGTAAATCTATCTCCTGAATTATATGACTTATTAAAAGAAAACAATAATCAAGATTTTTATATTGTGAAAGAAGTACTTTATAATAATCAATTAATTCAATCGTCAGCTACTAAAATACCTAACCATTTTACAGTGACAGAAACTGCCTTTTTGTTTTCTAAAGCAGGATTCAATGGGAAATGTGTGACAGTAAGTCAGACAACAGAGAATTTAGGCGATATTAATTTTGATAACCAGTTGTCCTCCATGTTGATGCAAGGAGATATAATAGTTAAACTAATGGCAAGAATAGGATTATTTGGGTCTGAACAAGATCAAACGTTTTTCACAGAGAACGGTTTTGGATATGTTCGTGACTTTGATGATAAGATTATAGGAGCGAATATTGCATCTTCCATTATCGTTGAAGAACAACGAGATGGTATCCATTTCTTTCTAGGACCGGACTTTTCAGGTGACAACGGCTTTCTACGAATTAATCCTGGAGTAAATCATTATGGGGCTAATACTATGGTTGGTACAGAAAACAATTTATCATCTGTGAAAGTGATTGGAGACTATGCAGCAATTTTATATGACACTAACAATCATACAGGAGATTCGTACATTATTAAAGAGGATAGTGGTGAAACTAATTTACAAAATGTTAACTGGGATAATAAAGTTTCATCAGTCAGTGTGTTCAAAGGTGAAGGTGTCTGGTTATTTGAGGAAAATTATGCACATGGAAATTGGCAAGTTTATCGTGAGATGACTTGTTATTATATGAATGATTGCCGTGCGATAGATTTATATGAAAACGGAATAAAAGGAAATCCAATACTTGGTGATAAAGTCTCGCAAGTGCTCATTATAGGTGATTATGGTCTTGCACTGTATGAACACCCTAATTTTCAAGGTAAAGTTCAAGAAGTTAAACATTGGGACAAATGGTTGGCTGTAGTAGGGAATAATAAAGCTTCGTCATTTAGAGTATTCGGAAAAGGTGTTTATTTTGGAGTTCAAGGTAATTATATACCAATAGCTGGAGATTTTGTGGCAAGGGCTTCAGCAGAATATAGATTTGTAGAAAATATGGCAAGCTGGGTAACAGATAATACATTTAGTTCAATCTTTATTGTTGGTCGTTATGAAGTAACATTATATCGTGATCCTTTATTTAGAGGTACAAGTGAAGTATTTTACAACCACGATTCAAATTTGGCTGATAATCCAATTGGAAATGACACGGTTAGTTCTGTCAAGATCAGAGAATTTTAATATAAGAAACAATATGAGGAGCAGTTTTACTAGTGAAATGATAGATTTATTCACTAGGGCTGCTCCTCTTTATATTTAGAGATTCTGTACATAGTAAAATCAATAATGAAAATAAATTTGAAAATACATAAAATTTTCTGAAAATTCAAAAAAAGTAGTTGAATAATTATACAAAAGACTGTATGATGTTAGTTATAACCAACTAGAATTGGACTTTCTATTCATTTATTCTATTAAATAAAGGGGGGGAATGATGGTACTAATATAATATGTTTGTTTCAATTTGAATTATGAAGTTCTTTAATTTAAATGTAAGGAGGGGCATTCTTAGAGAAGAATAGTGTTCAATTAAATCAAATTTAAATCATGGGGAGGAATTCATAATGTTGGTGTTCAGAACAAATACTTTATCTAGTTTAATGATTTGTGTGGTGTCTTTATTCCTTTTGATCACAATGAACATATTTACTCCTACAGAGGTAAACGCAGAAGAAGGTTATGTAATGATAGACCGTGGTACACATCAGGTGTATTTTCCTGAAGAAACAGTAGTAATAGAAACTATGAATAAAAAAGATTTAAAATCTACTAAAGATTTAGAATCTAGTACTAAAGATTTGAATAGTGCAAGTAGTAGCGGTTACGTAGAACCTGATCTTGTCGTACCAGCCCTTGAAGAAAATGAGGCATTTCAATTTGATACTTACGAAAATAGAACCACTTTTCAAGGAATAGACCCAGTTGATTATATCCCTATTAATTTTATTGTAGATCCTGGTTTTAATGATCATTACTATAATGCTGATTATTACGAAGAACTCTCAGGACAGCATATAAGCATTCTAAATCAAGCATTAAATGATTATGATCCTGGTATTGATACGTTTGTAGCTATTTACAGCCCAGACACAGGACTATTAAACTCTATTTTCCCATTGGGAACACCAGGGGAAATTACACTTTTACTAAATAAACATTCATACTTTGCTCAGGGCCTAACGTTAGACGTTGAAGAATGGTGGGAGTTGGCTCAATATGGAAATGCAAAAACGGGGGGACCGTCACATGTAAGTTTCCAAAGATCATATGGTTTAACAGAGTCACAGCAAGAAGTAGCAACCCTTACCCATGGATTTGGAGTAGAAACTTCTTTTGAATATCAGAATCAACCATTGGGTGTTGGATGGTCGGCAGGTGTTAATCTAAGTTATAATTTTTCTGATACAAGTTCATATGCATTTACTAGAACAGTACAAGCATCTACAACAGAGACTTTCACAGTGGATTTTGGAACAATTGCTGGAGCAAATCCATACAAGTGGGCTGTTTATAATTTAGTCACACAAACAAAAGTAAATTATTCAGATGCACATAATTACAGCCAACTTGGTGATGCTTTTGAAAATTTAGATGATTACGGACTTAGACCTGATATGAACTCTTATATTGTAAAAATGGTGAATCAAACATACGCTACGATGGAGGTACCTATATATCAAGTAGATGCATCACTAGAAGTACCTCAAAATTTAGTAGCTAATTCAGATTTTCAAAATTTAATGACAACGCTTTCTTGGGATTCAGTGACGGACCCAGATGTGGAAGGTTTCATCGTTTATAAAAATGATAGTATTGATGGCATTATTTTTGATCCATCAAGAACGAGTTGGATTGACGCGGAAGTAGAGCCTGAAAAATCGAATGTGTATTGGGTCAAATCGTTTCGAGAGGATTTTTTCTTCGATTCCAGAACCCTTTTTAAAACAGTTTCACTTCCTAGTAATACAGTTGTAGAAGAGGTAGCATTAACATCTGGAAATTTTGGTAGTCTGGTCCTTGGCTGTTCCATTCCATTTGCTTGGGAAGATGATCAAATTCCTGCAGGGGAAAGAACATATTATAGAATATATATAGGAGATCCAGCTAGGGGTGGGATAGATGTAGGTGTGTTTGAAGGGACAGATGCTTCTGTAAACATATCTCCTGAACTGTATGATATATTAGTAGAAAATAGCAATGAAGATTTTTATATTGTGAAAGAAGTACTTTATAATGGTAGATTAATTCAATCACCAACTTCTACAATGGCTAATCATTTTACAGTCACAGAAACAGCATTTTTATTTTCAAATACTGGGTTTAATGGGGATTGTATTACAGTAAGTAAGGGGCAAGAAATAAATTTAAACGATAATACCTACAATTTTGAAAACGATTTATCTTCAATGTTAGTTCAAGGAAATATATATGTTAGTTTATTCCCAGACTTAAACTTTGGAGGGTATGCCCAAACGATTTTTACGGAGGACGGTTTTGCTAATATTCGTGATCTAGATCAGGATACTCTTATAAGACAGGATATCGTGTCTTCCATAAAAGTAGGAGAACAGAAAGATGGCGTCTATTTCTTTTCTGGATCAGATTATGGCGGTGTGATGACGTTTAGGGACCATAGTGTGGATGGGGGAGTAAGAAATTTTACATTTAATCCGGATATTTCGACGCCTGATGGTATTGCCAATGATGATTTATCATCAGTGAAAGTGATTGGTCCATATGCATTAGTTGTATATGAACATTATGACTATAATGGAAAATTGGCTGTAATTAAAGAGGATTATGGAGATCCTAATCTAGTGAATCATGATATGGATAATAAAACTTCAACAGCTAGAATGTTCAAAGGTGTAGGTGTCTATTTCTTTAATGATTTTGATTTTAGAGGAGATTATGTAAGGGTCGATAATAACTTAGGTTGTGGTTATGTTGGGAATTGTGGAATGTCTAATGATCGATTGTCATCCGTGTTAACTATAGGAAGCCGTGGTGTGGCTCTATATGAACATATGAATTATGAAGGTAAGGTACAAGCAGTTCGACATAAAGATAATAACCTTGGAAGTTCAGGAAACGTAGGAGATAATAAAGTTTCATCATTTAAAATAGTTGGAAAAGGTGTTTATTTATTCAAAGATAATAACTATGACATAAATGGGGGATACGATAAAATAACATCACCCGGAGAATATACGACAATAGACGCAGTAGGGTTTCAAGATAATACATTAAGTTCAATATTTGTTGTGGATATGAAAGCAATATTGTTCAGAGATACTAATTTTAGAGGAACAAGTGAAGAGTTTACTGGTTACGATGCAAGCCTTGGGGACAATACCATTGGAAATGATACAGTTAGTTCTATCATAGTTGAAGAGAGGTAATATTAGAAACAAAGAAGAGGAGCAGTTCAATTAGAAAATTGATATTTGACACATTCATACTAGGGGACTGCTCCTCTTTATATTGAAGTATTATATCCTGTACGAATGACTCATAGATAACAAGTTTATAAACTTGTTAATTTAAAACTTTGAGAATGTTTTGTTGAATGATTATACATATATGTTTATTACGTAAGTTATAACTTACTATATTTAATATCATTCTATTAAATAAATGGGGGCATGACACCGCAATGCTAGATTGATCGTTTCTATTTGTTTTATGGTGTTCTCTATGATCAAATGTAAGGGCTTTCTTTTAGAAAAGGTAATTTAATCAAATTTATTAAAGGGGAGAGGAATTAATCATGTCAATATTCAAAAAAGATACTTTATCTAGTTTTATCATTTGTGTGATATCTTTATCCATATTGATGACAATAAGCGTATTTGATGCTGTAAAGGTAAACGCTGTTAGTGATGGATTTGTGGAGATTGATTATGGTGACTATCGGCTATATATACCTGAAGAAACAGTGGCTGTGGATTTAGAAGCTAAAGGTTTAAATGGAGCTTCAGATTTGAGCAGTAATGAATACGAACATCCTGATCTTAACATCCCTGCTTTTACAGGAAATGAGGTATTTCCAGATGATACATATGAATCTAGAAGCATTTATCGAGGAATAGAACCATGGGAATATATACCCGTTAATTTTGATATATTTATGGATGGTGCCAATGGTCATTACTACAATTCTGATTATTACGAAGGACTTGAAGGAAAGCCATTAAGCGAATTAAATAATGCCTTAAATGAATATGATCCTTTTATTGATACGTTCAAATCTATTTATGATCCAGGTACACATCAATTTTTAGATGTATTCCCATTAATGGGTGATACTCCGGAACAGCTCACACTTTTACTAGATAAAAATTCATACTTTGCTGAAGGTCTCACGTTAGATGTTGAGGAATGGTGGGATTTAACTCAGCAAGATGGTCGAATAGGTGGAGGAGAAACAACGTATAGTATTAGACAAGAATGGGGTTTAACTGAGTCACAGCAGGAATCAGCGCTTCTTACACATGGATTTGGAGTAGATATTGGCGCGGAATATAGAGTAGGAGACCCAATAAGTGGCACTGGTTGGTCAGCGTCTATTGACCTGAGTTACGAATATTCGGACGCACGAGGATATGCATTTACTAGAACAGTTGAATCAGCTAGAACAGAGGATATTTCCTACACTTTTGGGCAGTTTTCTGGACAAAATGATTACAAGTGGGCTGTGTATGGTTTAGTCACACGAACAAAAGTGAATTATACAAGTGGCCTTCATTTCAGCGAATTAGATAACGTTTTTGTGGAAGATTTAGATGATTACGGACTTAGACCTGATATGAACTCTTATGTTACCCAAATGGAGAATTCAATGCATATAGCTGTTGAAAGACCTATCTATCAAGTTGATCCAGGATTAGAAAGACCTCAAAATCTTGTAGCTAAATCAGATTTTCGAGACTTAACGACAACACTTTCTTGGGATCAAGTGACAGATCCGAATGTGGAAGGTTTTGCAGTGTATAAAAATGATATGGTTGCATTATATATCACAGATCCAACACGAACGAGTTGGATTGACACGGAAGTAGAACCTGACAAAAACAATACCTATTATGTCAAATCGATAAAAACTGATTATTTCTTTGATATCAGAAGACCCTACACAACGTTGTCACTTTCTAGTAATGTAGTTAGCGTAAGGACAGAATTAACAGCCCCAATTTTTAGAGCAATGACCGTTGGTTGTTCCATTCCATTTGTCTGGACAGATGATCAAATTCCTACTGGTGAAAGAACTTATTATAAATTATATATTGGAGACCCAGCTTTGGGCGGGATATTTATGGGTTCGTATGAAGGAACTGACACTTCTGTAAACATATCTTCTGAGTTGTATGACGTATTATTGGCAAATCAAAATGAAGATTTCTATATTGTGAAAGAAGTAATTTATAATGGAAGATTAATTCAATCTCCAGCTACTGGAATTCCTAATCATTTTACGGTTACAGAAACTGCATTTTTGTTTTCTAATACAGGCTTTAATGGAGACTGTGTAACAGTAAGTAAGGATCAAAGAATAAATTTGAGTGGTCGTGCCTACAATTTTGATAACGATTTGGCTTCAATGTTAGTTCAAGGAAATATATATGTTCGTCTATTCCCAGAGGTAAACTTTGAAGGGTATACGCAAACAATTTTCACAGAGGAGGACGGATTTGCTCAGGTTCGTGACTTTGACGATATGATTATCGGAGTGGACAATGCATCTTCCATATGGGTATTAGGACAACAAAATGGTGTCTATTTATTTTCTGGATCAGATTATACAGGTGAATTAAAGTTTCTAGAATATGTTGGTGAATGGTGGGATGTTGGTATAAATGAATATAACTATAAAGTTCTGAATGACATAATAGGGGAAGATACTATATCTTCGGTAAAAGTTAAAGGTCCTTATGCAGTAGCTCTTTATGAGCATCGCAATTTTTTAGGTACAGTTTCTGTAATAAAAGAGGATTGGGGAGAATCTATTTCTCGTGTTGGTGATAACCAAACCTCATCACTTAGACTCTTCTATGATGGAAATCCCAATTTTGGAGGTGTCTGGTTATTCAGAGAACCTAATTTTTCAGGAGAAAATAAATTTTACAGACTTGAGCCAAGACTTCTTAATGGCTTTGGTTATGAAAATGGTGAATGTGAATTCCTTGGAAGTTGTGATGGGGGATTCGGTAGCGTATCATCCGTGCTAACTATTGGGGACTTTGGCGTTGCATTATATCAAAACAATAGTTATGGAGGTAGAGTTCAAGCCATTAGACATAGAGATGCTGTTGTGGGTAGTCATGCTAGCAATATAGGGGATAATGAAGCTAGTTCGTTTAAAATTTTCGGAAAAGGTGTTTATTTAATGAATGATGCTAATTATACTCGGGATGGCGGATACGTAAAAATAGACTCACCCGGAGAATATAGATCAACGGATTGGATAGGTTTTCAAGAAAATACACTAAGTTCAATATTTGTTGTCGGTTATAAAGCAACAGTTTACGATGATATTGGTTTTGGAGAAAGCGGAACAAGTGAAGTGTTTATTGATAAACCTAGTGGAACTCGCTACGATCCAGATTTAAGTGACAATACTATTGGAAATAATGCTGCAAGTTCTATCGTAGTTGAAGAGGTCATAATTGAAGAATGAATAAGAGGAGCAGTCTCAACTAGCGAATTATTGTTTGAAACATTCACATAGGGGACTGCTCCTCTTTATATTGAAGTATTACATTTTGTTCTTGCTAATTCTTTATGGAGGTTACTTTATGTTTAATAGAAAAAAGATTTACTCATTATTAATTGCTATTTTAATGATCATTCTTACTATATCTTCAAACTTAGATTCAAGTATAGTCTCTGCTTCAAATTCTGATAAAGAATATAAATCCAACATTGAATTCAGAGAAAAGTTTGGATTAAATAAAGATGAAGATCATGTTAAGAAGATTATTTCTGAAAATAAATCTGATATAAAATCCGGTGAAAGTAAATATGGAGTCGCTTTGACTAGGGAGGAAGAAAAAGAATTAGACCGCAGAGTGGGGTTTCAAAATGATGAGATCCCCGTAATCAAAAGTAAGATAAGAGAAAAAGGTATTGACGAAACCATTTTATACATCGATCAAAAAAAAGGTGGAAAATTGAAAGTGGGAGTTAAAAATAAAAATGGTGATAAAAATAAAAAAATGTTTAAAGAGCTTCTAGCAGAATATGGAGATCAAATTATTCCATTCGAAATTCAATACAGTGAAAAAGAGCTAGATAATCTTGTAACCGAAGTATGGGAAAATAAAAATTTAATGCAACAAGAGGGAATCGAAATTTACACAGTCTCAACAGATGTTATAAATCAACAAGTTTTAATTGGTATTTCTGATGTAAATGTTGAAAGTTCTGATTATATTAATCACTTATTTGGAGAAAAGCCTATTGTTCTTATTGAAGAAGATAGTGCACCAACCGATTTGGCTGCACCCACTAGAGGTGGGGAATTAATAGAAAGCAGATCAGGTACAGCTCCAATTGGATGCTCAGCAGGTTACTCAGCATATGATAGTAATAATAGTTTCTATATTGTTACAGCCGCACATTGTAATATGAGCGATGATAATGGTGATGGTGCTCTTGATTACAGAGAGTATAGAGCAGGTGAACTTTGGTTTGAGTATGATTACACCTATCAAATAGGTCGTGCAAGTGGCTTGTATTGGCAGTATAACAAAGATACAGATGCTATGGCTATTTCAGTTTTACTTCCTGAAACCGCAACGAATGAAGTATTATCTTACGGAATAACATCCTTAACAAGTTATCAGCACGCATCAAACGATACTGTAGGAGAAGTGGTCTGTAAAACAGGCAGTAGGACTGGGGTAACATGTGGAACTCTACTAAGCAGAAATGTTGGATACCAAATCAGTGGATCAACTTTTACTAATTTAAGAGGAACAGATGTTAGTGCACAAGGCGGTGACAGTGGGGGCACAGTTTATTCAGCAGATAAACTTTATGGAATAGTAAAAGGACTTAATCCAAGTTACAGTATGATATATTCTCATGTTGAAAATGTGAGTCGCGCTATAGGTTTGTACCCTTTGGTGCCTTCTGAAAGTTCTATAGGTTTGACACCTTTGGTTGAGTGAAAAAGGAGCATTTTTATTTTATATCCTCTTTCAATGACATTATTAAAAAGACTATAAAACATTGAAGTTGATATCTGAACTAACAGAAGTCATCTTTGTTTTAAATGGATTTTCCAAAAGTTTAATTATAATTAGTTATAACAAACTACCATATAGGGTTTATCGTATATTTAAGAGTAATTTAAAGGGAGGAATTAATAATGATTGTGTTTAGAACAAATAATTTATTGATTTGTGTGATATCTTTATTCATTTTTATGGCAATGAGTGTGCTCGCTGCTACAGAAGTACACGCAAATATAATTGAGAAAGGATATGTGACGATCGATCGTGGTACTCATAAGGCATATATTCCTGAAACAGATGCACCTAGAGAAGCAACAGGAGCCATAGATTTAGATGGTCATCGTTATCTATTGCCTGAGCTTGAAGAGCCAGCTATGATCTCAAATCAGGAACCATTTCCAGAAAATACTTACGAAACTAGAACAATCTATGAAGGTTTGAGTGCAGCAGAAACGAATTACATTCCAGTTAATTTTATTGTAGATTCCGGCGATCAAAATAATTACTATTCTCCTGAGTATTTCAGCAATCTAGCAAATCAAAATATAAGCTTTTTAAATACTGCATTAAACGAATATGAAACTCCTGGGGTTGATACGTTTGTAGCTGCGTATCATCCAAATACAGAAACGTTACACTCTTCATTTCCAGCTGAAGCACCGAATCAAATTACACTTTTATTAAATCATAATTCACGCTTTGCTCAAGGTCTTACGTTAGATGTTGAAGAATGGTGGAGAAAAGATGATGAAGGAACTAAAGATAATGGAGGCACAGCGCGTATAGAGTATTGGAGTCAAATTGGTTTAACAGTACAAGAACAGCAAATGGCGGCGCTTACACATGGAAGTGGAGTAACTCATAATGTTAATTATGGAGCAACAGCATTTGGTCTTAATTTCGGAGGAGGTCATCAATTTGAATACACTTCTTCGTCTACCAATCAAACAATGTTTAGTAGAACCGTATCAGAACAAGAAACAGTAAGGAAAATATTCGAACTTGGTGCGGATAATACGCAAGATTACAGGTATGCTATTTATAAATTAATCACGCGAGTAAAAGTGAATTATGCAGATGCACCATATTTTAGCGAATTACAACAAGCTATGGATAACATAGATGATTTCGGACTTAGACTTGATATGAACTCGTATATTCAAGAAATGGCAACTCCAGTCTATCATGATATGACAATACCTATTGTTCCAGAAAGACCTGACTTCGATGTGCCTCAATTAGCAGTTTATAATGTAGATTATGGAGCATTAACAGCAGAACTTCGCTGGACTCAATCGAGTAATGTCGATTTGCAGGGCTACCTTGTATATAAAAATGATGCTATTGTTGAAGTGATCAGAGACCCATCAAGAACGAGTTGGATTGATAGAAGAGTAGTACCGGGAGAAGTAACTGATTATTATGTCCGGACTTTTCGTTCTGATACCATTGATGGCGAAGAAGATACTAAAATAGTGTCAGAAGAAAGTAACAGAGTTTCTATAACTGCAGAAGTAACACCCGCAATGTTGGGAGATTTAGTCGTTGGTTGTTCCATTCCATTTGTTTGGGGTGTTGGCCAAAATCAAATTGATCCTGGGGAAAGAACTTATTATAAAATATATATTGGAGACCCATCTATTCCAGGAAGCTCGACATTTCTAGGTTCATATGAAGGGACAAGTACTTCTATAAACCTATCTGCCGAGTTATATGATGAATTATTGGTAAATCCCAATGAAGATTTCTATATTGTAAGAGAAGCACTTATTAATGGTCAACCAGTTTCATCAGCACCTACTAGAGTTGGAAATGATTTTACAGTGACAGATACTGCGTTTTTGTTTTCTAATGCAGGCTTCAATGGGGATTGTATTACAGTGTCCAAAGATCAATTCATAACCGATTTAGGTGAGCCATTGTTTAATTTTGATAATAAGTTGTCTTCAATGTTAGTTCAAGGAAACGTAATGGTTGAGGTTTTCGATAACTACGGGGACTGGGATAGAATGCAGTCGATTTTCACGGAGGACGGATTTGCTCAGGTTCCTGACTTTGAGGAAAAAGTTATAGGATCGGATATCGTGTCTGCTATAAGAGTACAACCCCAAACAGAGGGCGTCTATTTATTTCCTGGGGAAGAGTATTATGGTTTGGCTCAAGTTGAAACTTATAGACCTCAATTAGGATATCTATATGGTCATGAAGAATATGAGTTACCACGTGGAAATATGGCAAATAACGATATACAATCGGTGAAAGTTGTTGGTAGTAAGCATGGAGTAGTCCTATATGACGATGATTTTGGAGGAAGGTACTCTTTTATTACAGAAAATTGGGCAGATCCTATTGCTATTCCTGCTGATGGTGGTACCGCTGTGGGTGACAATGCAGCTTCATCATATAAAATCTTATGGGGCAAAGGTGTTTGGTTCTGCAAGGAACGTGATTTTAATGGATGGTGTGAAGCACGTCAAGATCGATGGGATTGTCCTTTTAGTGATAGTGATCGTGGTTGTTCTCGCTCTTATCAAACTTGGCAGAATGATTCCTTATCATCCGTTCTAGTGATCGGGGACTATGCAGCTTTATTATATCAGCACCGCGATTATGGAGGTAGGGTGCAAGTCATTAAACGTAGAGATAGTTACTTGGGAAGTAGTGGGAATGTAGGGGATAATGCAATGTCATCTTTTAAAATTTTAAGTAAAGGTGTTTATTTATTTGATGATAGAAATTATGGGCATAATGGACTAAGTGAAATACACACCGCCGGAGAATGGAGAACAATAGAAGACCCAGAAGTGAATTTCCCAGATAATTCACTAAGTTCAATTATTGCTATCGGTTATCGAGCAAGACTGTACCCGGAATCTGGTTTTGGCGGTACGAGTGAAACGGAAACTAAATACGATCCAGATCTAAGTGACAATCCTATTGGTGAAAATACGGTTAGTTCTATTAAAGTAGAAGCATTGGACTCATCCAGACCCGTTCCTCCTTCGAGTCCTGAAGTTCCTTTTTCAGATTCATACCCTGGTTTTGATACTTTTCAAAATACAGATGCAATGCACGTCACGGGAATGGTGCAAGATGGCTCTCCAGTTTATCAACTAACATCTACTGCGCCAAGTGATAATTGGTCTTGGATTAGAAAAACGATATATGATCTATGGCTTAGTAGTGGGGATAGTTATGAATTTGGTGTGTGGCTAAAAACAGCAGACGGATCTCCTTCTCAAGAGGTTACTCTTATGCTTAAAGATGATTTAGGTAACGGAACTGGATTCCGATATTTTACAGCAACGGATCAGTGGGTATATCATTCCATAGACTATACATTTTCTAGTGGCAGTACAAAGGTAGATGCATATATTTATCCAGCTACTTCTATGCAAGGATCACAAGGAAGCGTCTTAGTTGCTGGAGCAAATTTTCATAGAGTAGCCTTGAATGGCTTTGACATTTACGATAACACCAAAATTGAATCTATGAATTCTGTCATAGGAGATGCACCCATTTATCAACTAACATCTACTGCACCAAGTAATGAATACTCTTCTATTTCTCAATTTACAAATATTAGAAATCTATCAGAGAAAACTGTTAGACTTGGTGCGTGGCTAAAAACGGCAGACGGATCTGCTTCGCAAGAGGTTAGGTTCATTGTTAGAGATTATTCGAATAACAGTTATGAGTTAAGAGATTTTACAATAACGAACCAATGGGAATATTATTCCATAGATTATTCGTTCCCTATTAACAATGGATCAGATACTTTTGAGTATGAAATTTATCCAGTTTCTGCCGACCAGGGATCACAAGGAAGTATCTTAATTGCCGGGTCTAAGCTTTTTGATACGACGACAGGAGAAACTTATTAATAGATTATAAATTTACTAGTAATGATAATAACTTGGGAAATCGTAGCATTAGGATAATAAGACCTTATCGTTTAGCATATTAGGTACAAGAGAGCAGTTTCAACTCGTGAAATTGTTGACACATTCACGCTGGAACTGCTCCTTTTCATATTAAAGTATTAAATTAATCTCATTAACCCTTGGAATATAAGGGTTTTTTTGATGCATAAATTGTTTGTAAGACTAGACTATAGTCTAGGGTGAAATATGGTCCAGAGTCTGTTTTGGAAGTGAAAGGAATCACCTACAATAATAGAAACACAAACATCAGTCGAGTTTTTTTAATAAAAGAGTTGATTAACGACACCAATGTCGTTATAATGGAAAATAAAAAAGACATTAGTGTCGTTAAAATGGAGGAAGACATTTGGATAAACATTTAGGTAAGAATAAGGGATTTATTACATTAATGGTTGCTCAGTTAATTTCAAGTCTTGGTGATTGGTTAAGTATTGTAGCGATTATTACACTTGTAGGATTGAAGTGGGAAGCATCACCCATGGAAATTTCATTTATCATTTTATCTCTGGCAGTGCCTATGGCACTTTTAGGACCTTTTGCAGGGACAATTGCAGATCGATTTAATAGAAAAACGTTAATGGTTTTATCTGACGGGGTTAGAGCAGGGCTCATTCTTTTATTAGCATTTGCTAATTCGATTTGGACGGTTTATATTTGTTTGTTCATGATAGGGATGTTATCGGCTGTGTTTGTTCCAGCTAAGAATGGCAAGCTAAAAGAGCTTGTAGCTGATACTCATATGAAAAGTGCAATGTCTATAACCTCCATGATTGATTCCAGTACTAAGGTACTAGGTCCATTATTAAGTGGACTATTGGTTGCTGCATTTGGTACTAAACTAGTGTTTTTTATTGACTCAGCTACTTTTATGATATCGGCTTTACTCATATTAGCCCTACCTAAAGGTATGAATAATTTAGAAGAAAAAATAGACCTAGAAGAGCATAAAAAAAGATCATTTAAAGAAGAGTTTATTGAAGGATTGACGTTTATAAAGGGAAATTATTTCTTATTAGTTGGTATGATGGTTTTAGGAATAAGCCTTCTAATTTTACAGTTATCAGATGCACAAATTATTGTTTTAATTAGGGAACTTTCCAATGTTTCTCCTGATTTGTTTGGTTATATCGTCACGGCTGCCGGGCTTGGCATGTTTTTCTCAGGACTGATTTTAGCTAAGAAAACGGATTATAATCCTCTTCAATTAATGTTTATTGGAGTTTGCGGGATAGGAGTAGGTTTTGGTATGATGGCAGTATTAACAAGTGTAGATTTATCATTATCTACATTATGGGGACCGATATTAGGGTTAGTTGCGGGTTTTGCCGCTGGACTAGTTTTTATCCCTTTTCAGGCTGCCGTACAAACTGATACTCCTGTACAAATGACAGGGAGAGTGTTTGGTGTCATTAATAGTGTGACAACGACCGCGACAATCATTGGTCCATTATTAGGTGGCTGGCTTGCTACTGTTATAGGGGTCATCCCAACATTTATTATAACAGGGTCACTTTTGATCTTGATATCGATCATTGGATATACTTTAAAAAGCAAAATAGAGCGAGGGAAAATAGATGTCTCCGAAAGTCAGCAAGGAACACAAGGAGCAGCGACGAGCTAACATATTGAATGCAGCAAAGGATGTTTTCATAGAGCATGGTTATGAACATACGACGATGAAACATATCATGGATGCAGCGAATGTGAGTAGAGGTGGTTTATACCAGTATTTTTCAAACAAGGAAGATGTATTTGAAACCATACTTGAAGAAGATATACAGTTGTATTTAATTGAACTGGCGGAAGTTTTGAGAGAAAACGTTCATTCTCATTGGGATTTGTTATTAGAAACGATATATGGCGAGGAACGACAACCAAATGATGAAATGGATCCTCTTGCACCTTCAAAACTAGAGTTTTTCATCACGGGGAGAAATGATAAACGCAGAAGAGAATACGGTAAGACTCGTTATTATAATGGATTTAAAATATATGCTGATATTATAAAGCAAGGACAACAAAAAGGTGAATTCAGCACTAAGTTTGATAGTGATGTCATTGCTAGATCCATCATTGCGTTCATAGATGGGTTAGCTTTAGATCATTCCATATTGCCGAAAGAAGATTTGAAATTGAAACAACAGTCCGCTTTGTTTATGGATTATTTAAAAATAACACTTGGGGTAGAGTGATAGTGATCAACAATGTAAAAAAACTATCGGTTCAAACAAAAAATCTCTTCAATCGCATTGAATTGAAGAGGTTTTTATTAATCATGTTCTTGGAAATAACTACGTTTTTGACTTTCCTTCCTTCTGTTCTTCCCAAATTTCATCAAAGGATTCAACCTTACCGTGTGGTTTAGGATTCTCTTTTTTCATTTTAAATTCATTATCTTTGCTTCGGTTTGTTTTTGCCATTGCGTATTATCTCCCTATGGTCAGTTTAAACTCACAATTACTCTTTGCTTTATGAAGTATTTTTATTATGGCAATTTTGATTTGAAATTATCATCTGCTTCATATAAATAATTTAGTTGAGATTTATATTTTTTGTTTTTGGCATCTTTTACAAACTTTCAAGTTTTCACCTTCCTCATTAACAACATCGTAAAGTAGTTTGATACGAGTTGCATTACAAATAGGGCAGGTTCCTCTGCTTCTTGCTGGTAATTTCCACAAAGCTCTTCCACGTTTAGATTTTGCCATGGCAATCCTTCCTTCCACATTCGTTTTTACAATCTTATATCATGTTTATGTTAATCTTTCATTTTTATATTCCAAATAAAGAAAACTACTCGCGGATAGCATAAAAGGTAAAGACAGAGGAATCTTAAAGTATAAAAAACTTCTTCAGATGGAACTGAAGAAGTTGAAATACAAAGCTACTATGGCTTGTTTCATTATGCTTTTTTCAGCAAGTGTTTATAAGGGGAATAATCAATTTCATTTTTCTCTAAAAATGAAATTAAACTTTTATAATCTCTTCTTGGTGTTGCTAATATATATCCTTGCACACAATGGTCACGAGTCACTTCTGAAGCATTGTTTTCTAATGTAACTTGTCCAATTTTTGCGGCAATTGAATGTTTGGCTATATCACGAAATGCAGTTGGAACAGGTGAGACTAACAGTTCTAAAAATTCTTTTGATTCATCTGTCCATAAATGTCTGCTTTTTTCTACATAATGATTTTGCCAGTCTAATTTAGATTTACCATCAGCTTGAGGCAGTACTTTCAAAAATTTTCTAAACATGAAGTATCCACCAATTGACATGAAACTGATTAATATAAAGACCCATATAAAAATAAACCATGAGAAACCTGTTGACATATTAATTTCACCTCATAAAATTACACATACTAATAAAGGTTATTCAAAAAGTCCCCTTTTGCCAGCACAGGACGTGCTGGTACTACATTAGTCACATGGAAGTGACTGGTTTTCAGTAGTGATCACGAAGTGGCTCGAGGGAGTGATTTCGACATCGAATATTGCACTCATATTTGAAGTCCGGTGCTCATGTAACAATAACTACACTTGCTTTACCCCAAAAAGTGAAGAAATCCTTTGGAGTATAGTCCTACTTTTAGGGGATCCCGAAAACCTTGCTTCTGTTTGCACAATCTTCTCGGTGCTGAAAACTGAACTTTTTGAACACGCACTAACAAAAAGTATATCTTATTTTTAAACAAAATTCGAGTAAAGTCGTTTTTTTGTATTCATTCATGCTGTGTGAACGATGTGTTACAATAAAGTGTAACAGCATCATTTTGACAGTACTATTTGAAAGGTAAATTTAAAATGAGAAAATTGATTATCGTTGCTCTATCCATTGGTTGTATCCTAACCATGATTGTATCCGCTTACTATATTATTAATATGTATAGCGATAATTCAATCTTATATCTGGATCCGGATGAAACCACTTTTAATAAATATAGAATTGTTTTAATCTCGGATCATTTAGGAAGTGCTTCCTGGGATGAGCTTGTTGACGGAGCAAAATTTATTGCAGAAAACAATAATACCGATTTGAATATATGGGGAACTTACCGAACGAACCAAAGTGAAATCATCAAACAAATTGAAATTGCTATCGCGTCTAAAGTAGATGGAATTCTCGTACAAGGTATTGATCATCCTGATTTTATTGAGGTCGTGAATCAAGCATCAATTAAAGGGATACCTGTAATTACTATTGATTCTGATGCACCAAATAGTCTAAGGAGAACTTATGTAGGGGTAGATCATTATCAAGAAGGGATAAAAATTGCAGAGTATATACAAAAAACAATCCAATCGCCAGCTAATGTATGCTTTCTGGCTGGAGAAGATTCCATCAACTTGCAAGAAATGAGACAAAGAGGCGTGATGGATACCTTATTAACAGATGATGAGATTAAATTGGGGAATTCTTATATTTTTAGCGATACGTTAGAATCTTCACTTCAAGAATCTGTCTCTTTATTAAATGAGAATCCTAATTGTAAACATATCGTTGCCTTAAATGCGAATGCAGCGAGTCAAATTGTGAATACGATTAAAACGAGATCAAGAATTGAAAATTATAAGATATACGCTTTTGATGATAATTCAGAAATAAAAGAGTTGTTAAGAGAAGGAATTATTCAGGCGACAATTGAACATCATCCAAAAGAAATTGGGGTTACTAGTATGGTGATGATGCTAAAATGGTTAGAAGGTAAAGAAATACCACTTGAAAAATACCACTATACGCCTAGTAAAGTCATAACGGAGTTTGATCTATGAATACCATTCAAAAAAAAATCATACTGCTGTCTTTATTTATATGGATCATGATGTTAGGTATTTGGTTATTTATGAGTTATCATAATCAAAAAACGATTGAGCAATATAATCAAATATTACATAGATATTTGCTAATGAATCAAGTATCCAACCTTAGTGAAAACTTAATTGCTACATTACATGAGTACATATTAGAAACATCTGATGAACATCTTACATCATACGAAAATAAAAAGTTGGAATTACAAACTACATCTGTTCAATTGAATTCATTGCGAAATACCGATAATTATATGGATTTAATTAATTACGAAAATATGATTAAAAGCCAACTAGAATTAACGGAGTTAGCCTTGGTTTCTTTTCATAGTGACCGTTATGAATTGGCTACATCTCATTTGGATCAAGCGACAAAAATATCAGATTATATCGCAGAGATGACATTAACCATTTTAAATCATGAATTAAAAACATATCATCAATTTTATCGTTCCATTATTCAACAAAGTACTAATCTGGAAAAAATGGGCTTTTGGATTTTGTTGATGGCTTCATTCTTTTTGTTGTTATTTTCCTATTTATTCACGGGTAGTATCACCCGTCCTATTCTTAAATTAACACTGGCAGTAAAAGAGATATCAAGGGGCAAGTTTGACCGGCAAATCAATATCAAGAGCAATGATGAAATTGGGTTTTTGGCTAATATGTTTGAACGTATGCGCATTGATATTAAAAAATTAATCGGTGAAATGAAGGAAAAGGCTCAAATTGAGCGTGATTTGAATGAACATAAATTATTATTAAAGGAAAGTGAACTCAAAAGTCTACAGAGTCAGATCAATCCTCATTTTTTGTTTAATACCTTAAACACACTATCGAAAAAAGCTTATTTAGAGGAAGCATATGAAACAAGTGATCTCATTACGTCTGTATCTAATTTATTGCGTTATAACTTAAGACAAATGGGCACAACAGTCACAATTATTGAAGAAATGAAAGGCGTACAGGAATATTTAGCGATTCAAAAAGCAAGGTTTTTTGATCGTGTCCAGTACGATATTGACATTGACGGAAAATGTTTTTCTTTTGAGATTCCCTCTCTAACGATTCAACCCTTTGTTGAAAATGCATTCATCCATGCCATAGAACCATCTGAAGAAGGGGGAGAAATACATATTAACATTAAGGATCAACCAGAGCATGTTCTGATCTGTATAGAAGATATAGGTAAAGGAATGTCACAGGAAAAAGTCAACACCATTTTAAAAGGTGAAGCTTCAAATCACTATGAGGGGCATTCCACTGGTATTGGCACAAGTAATGTAATTAACAGATTGAGATTACACTATGGTGTTCATGATGTGATACAAATATCAAGTGTTCCAGAAAAAGGGACGAAAATAACATTGCAGTTACCAAAAAGGAGAAAGGAAATAAATGAATAAAATTCTCATCGTAGATGATGAAGCAATTGAAAGAATGGCTTTGCAGAAAATTCTTGAAAAACATATTGATGATATTCAAATCGTTGGACAAGCCAGTAACGGTAAAGAAGCAATTGATATGGCTGAGCAACTTGAACCTGATCTTATATTCATGGATATCCGTATGCCAGAGGTGGATGGTTTAAACGCCGTAAAAAAAATTAAACAATTTGCTCCTTATATCCGATTTATTATGGTATCTGCATACGATACTTTTGAGTACGCAAGAACTGCATTGAAACTGCAGGTCAAGGATTATATTCTCAAACCAAGTAAACCTGTAGATATAGTCAAAGCTGTTCAAAAAGTATTGGATGAAATGGATATTGAAAAAAAAGAGAAGGAGGTTCAATTGCAGAGTGAAAAACGCCTTGAAAAAGTCCTGCCCATTGTAGAAGCGGATTTAGTGACCCAACTATTGTTTGAACATATCCATGTCATGCAACTTGATGAAATGTTAGAACTATTAGGCATGGCTAAAATCCAAAATGCTTATGTACTTTTACTAGTGGTCCAAACCGAAAAACTTGAGAAAATGGAATCCGTTCCTTTATTTGAATTATATCGTGAAGTCAAACGTTTTTTTCATCAAGAGGTGCAGGGGTTTGTAGGTGCAATATCAGGCAAACATATCCCAATGATTGTGATCCCAGATCCAGAAAAAACGTATCGTTCTCATGCTTCAAGTTTAATAAGGAAATTGCTTAATTTTTCAAATCGTTTTCAAGGTATTCATTTTTTCATCGGGGTTGGGAAGCCATGTGTACAAATCGAGAACATTCAAAATTCATATCATGAGGCTTTATTAGCATCAGCAGATTTAGATTTGCCTTCCAAACATTTTTTTTACGAGGATTTAAAAAATTCAAATGCAACTCCGAATACTTTAGATTTAGACTTAGAAAAACGAATGTTGGAAGAAACAAGAAAAGGAAATATTCATCATTTACCTGAATTAATAAATCAGCTTATTATAAACTATGCATCTAATAAAAAACCTCAAATTGAAATTCAACAAAGAGTATTACAAGTATTATGGTTAATGAGCCGAAGCATGAATGAAATGGGTTTTGAAGTGGAAAGCCCAATTTATTTAACAAAAATAGAAAGTGTACAACAATTAAAAATAGAAACAAATGTGATCTTGAAAAAAATGACCGAACCTTTTGAAAAGATGAGAATTCGTGTTGAACCTGATTTATTATCACGAATGAAAAACTATGTTTATAAAAATGCACATCGTGAGATATCTTTAGAAATGCTCGCAGAATTTGTAGGACTCAGTCCGTATTATGTTAGCAAGCTTTTTAAAGAACAATTTGGGACAAACTATATTGATTTTCTCACGCAATGTCGACTTGAACGTGCAAGAGAGCTGATGAAAGATCCTCAAAGAAGTTTAAAAGAAATTACATATGAAATTGGATACAAGGATCCGAATTATTTTAGTAGAGTATTTAAGAAAAAGTATGGTGTTTCACCAACAGAATATAGAAAGAAATTTTGAAAGTAATATGAGATGAGAGGGGAATAAAATTTGAAGGATCGTAAGATGAAAATGAAGTTAACCATTCGAATGAAATTAAGTATCGCATTTGGTGTATTGTGCCTTTTTCTTATATTTGGAGGGCTCTTTTTCTTAATGACGGGTAATAAGTCTAATGAAAATACAAAAATCATTACGAATTATTGGATGCCTAACGTTTCTAAAGCGTATGAAATTAAATTAATTGCGCAAGAATATAGGGAGTTAGAAGGGATATACCTGAGTAATCAAACGGGTGATATCGCAATGGAAATGGCGGATAAACAACAAGAATTGATCGATGCTGTAGATGCATACTTACAGAAAACGTTATCAGATGAAGGGAAGAAAACAGCTGGTTTGTTTCAGATGCAATTTGATGCTTATACATCTACGCATGAGAATATGTTGGAACAAATACAAGAAGGGAATACTGCAGGTGCTCAATATATTTATGAAACGAATGCTTATCGTTTCTATATGGACTTACATGAAAGGTTAGATGAATTAATTAATATCAGTTTGAGCGGAATGAATGCTGTCGTTGAGAGCAATCAGTCTCAATATGATTTGAGTCGAAATTTTACCATGATATCTATGTTCATGGTTATCATTTTATCAGTTTTCCTATCTATTTGGACAACACGTTCTGTGATGAGTCCGATTGGAAAAATCAATGAAGTATTAAAAGATTTAAGTGAATCTAAAGGAGATCTTAGTGAACGTGTTCTTATTCATTCGGGAGATGAAATACAGGATACTGGGGACTATGTGAATAAAATATTAGAAACGATCAACAATATGGTGTCGCAAATTCGTAATACAACTGAATATGTGGTTTCCTCTTCAAAACAAATCACAACTCATTGTGAGGAATTATCCTTAGCATCAAATGAAATTTCATCTGCTGCTGTGAATATGAGTGATCAATCGATTGTTCAAAGTGAAAAAACACAGGATACGCAACAATTTTTACAACAATCCTTTGATAAATTAAGTTCTGTTGCAACCTATGCTGAGGAAACCTATGGTTTAGCAAAAAATGCAAATGATTATTCTAAAAAAGGAAATACACAGGTTCAATCATTATTAAGTCAAATGGAGAAAATACAACATCAAACAGATCTAACTAATCAGTCTATACACTATTTCCAACAAACCTTACATAAAATAGTGGAGATTAACACAATCATAGAGGAAGTATCTCGACAAACCAATTTATTATCCATTAATGCTGGGATTGAAGCTTCTCGTGCTGGAGAGCATGGTAAAGGTTTTGCAGTGATTGCCAAAGAAATTAGGGAACTTTCAAAACAAACGAGTCATTCCTCTGTAAATATTGTAGCTCTGATCCAGGAGATCCAGGAGAAGTTAATTGATACCGTCCAACATTCAGAGCAAAGTACGGAAATCATACATCTAGGTAGTAGTAGTATGAAAGAATTACAAAACACCTTTAGTTTAATTCACGAGATGAACAATAAAGTGAAAACAAATGGAGAACTAACAAAAGAGGAAGCTAATTTTGTTCTAGAGCATGTAAGAGAAATCGTAGCAATCTTTGATAATATTAGTGCGCTAGTTCAAGAGCAATCAGCCGCCAACGAAGAGGTTGCAGCCTCCTCACAGCAACAGCAGGCAAATACTGAACATATTTTAGAGCAGACGAAACAATTATCAGAGGAAGCGGGGATGCTTAAAAAACTTGTAGCTCAATTTCAACAAGAATAGATTAAACGATATAGGATAGAAAACATATTTTTGCAAAAAACACTAGTTTGGTTAGTTTATTAAAAAACTTCCATATTAGTGTTTTTTTTATCTATTCCTAGCAGAAGACCTCCAACTTCAAACTGAAACAATGTGAAACGAATGAAAGTTAAGTGGGGGTTGAATGCACCTGCATAATCGAACAAATGTTTGTAACTATGTCAATTTTGTTGTAAAATGAAACTAAGAGAGGTGAGGAAATGTTAGTCAATAAAGCCTATAAATTTCGCATCTATCCTACAAAGAAACAAGAAAATCTAATCCATAAAACGATGGGTTGCAGTCGTTTTTTGTTTAATCGTTTCTTAGGTTTGTGGAATGATACATATAAAGAAACGGGAAAAGGCTTATCGTATGGAACATGCTCCTCTGAATTACCCAAACTAAAGAGAGAATTCATGTGGTTAAAAGAAGTGGATAGCATTGCTTTGCAATCTTCACTTCGTCATCTATCAGATTCTTTTGACCGTTTCTTCAAAAAGCAAAATGATGCTCCAAAGTTTAAATCGAAGAAGAATAAAGTTCAATCTTATACCACGAAGCATACCAACGGAAATATTGCCATCATCAATAACAAACTCAAACTACCTAAACTCGGTCTCGTTAAGTACGCTAAAAGTCGTGAAATAGACGGTAGAATTATCAATGCTACGGTAAGACGTAATCCGAGTGGGAAATATTTTGTTTCTATTCTTGCTGAAGTAGAAATTCATCCCCTACATAAAACAAATTCCTCCATAGGAATTGATGTTGGATTAAAACAGTTTGCTATCCTTTCGGATGGCACTACATATACTAATCTTAAGTTCTTTAGAAGCTTAGAAAAAAAGTTAGCTGAAGCTCAGCGCATTCTTTCTAGACGTACAAAAGGCAGTTCAAACTGGAATAAGCAACGAGTGAAAGTGGCGTGTATCCAAGAGAAAATATCCAATGCTAGAAATGATTATTTGCAAAAAATTTCAACCGAAGTTGTCAAAAACCACGACATTATCGGGTTAGAAGACTTGCAAGTAAAAAACATGCTCAAAAACGGAAATCTAGCAAAAGCAATAACGGAAGTCTCTTGGGCAAAGTTTCGTGCGATGCTTGAATATAAAGCGAAATGGTATGGCAAATATGTGATTATTGTATCTAAAACATTCGCTTCAAGCCAACTTTGTTCTCATTGCGGATACAAAAACAAAGACGTTAAGAATCTTAATTTGCGAGAATGGGAATGCCCATCATGCCATACTCATCATGATCGAGATATTAACGCAGGACTTAATCTAAGAAACGAAGCCATTCGTCTCTTAACCGTAGGAACTACGGGGATAGCCTAATCCATTAGAGACCATTAGGTTTCTGTACCTAGGAATCCTCCACATCAAACGTAAAGCGTTAAGTGGTGGGAGAGTTCAAAGGGTGAACATAAAAAAGTGCTGTATATACCAATAAAGTACAGACGATTATATCTCACAAAGAATATATTTCTTGGTAGTCTTATTATTGTAAATACTTATATTAAAAAGGAGAGGTACAAATGAACACAAAATTCAAAAAGTTTGGGGTTTTATTACTAGCGTTAGTATTTGTATTTTCATTAGCTGCGTGTGGTAATAGTGATGAAGGAACTGACACTGGAAGTAATGACAGTGGTAATGATGCAAGTGACGATAAGATTGTAATCGGTTTCTCTATGGATACATTACAAGAAGAGCGTTGGCAAAGAGACCGTGACTTCTTTGTTGAAAAAGCAGAAGAGTTAGGTGCAGAAGTATTAGTACAATCAGCAAACAGTGACGATGCAAAGCAAATTTCTCAAGCTGAAAACTTAATTAGCCAAGGGGTAGACGTTTTAGTCGTAGTTCCTCATTCAGCTAAAGCAGCAGCGGCAATTGTTGAAAAAGCACATGAAGCTGGAATCAAAGTTTTATCGTATGACCGTTTAATTAAAGAAGCTGATGTAGATTTATATGTTTCTTTTGATAACGAACGTGTAGGTGAAATGCAAGCTACTGCAATCGTAGAAGCTGCACCAACTGGTAACTATGTACTTATCGAAGGTGCTGAGACAGATAACAATGCACACTTATTTAAACAAGGACAAATGAACATTCTTCAACCTTTAGTTGATAAAGGTGATATTACGATCGTGTATGAGCAATTCACAGAAGGTTGGGACCCTGCGAATGCATTAGCAAATATGGAAAATGCTTTAACTAAAAACGAAAACAACATTGATGCAGTCGTTGCTGCTAATGATGGTACAGCGGGTGGTGTTATCCAAGCACTTGATCAACAAGGATTAGCGGGACAAATCCCTGTATCTGGTCAAGATGCTGAACTTGCTGGAATTCAAAGAATTGTTGAAGGTACACAAACAATGACTGTTTATAAACCAATCAAAGATTTAGCTTACAATTCTGCTCAATTAGCAATTGACTTAGCAAATGGTAAAACTCCTGAAACGGATAAAGTTGTAAACAATGACTTTAAAGATGTTCCATCTATTCTTTTAGATCCAATTCCAGTTAGCCAAGATAACATTGATGAAACTGTTATTGCTGATGGATTCCACTCTCAAGAGGATGTATACGGAGAATAATCAATGTTTAGTTTAGCGGGGAAAATGAAGGACTTGCTCCTTTAGTTCCCCCCCTTTTTTAGAGGATAGGAAAGTTTAGATTCTATCCTCAAAAAAAGGCATGAATTGAATTTAATAAAAGATTTTACTTAATTACTCCAATACAAGCTTTTTACTCATAGAGGTTGTTCAAAAAGTTCACTCGCACAATTTTCTCGGTGCTGAAAATCGAACTTTTTGAACATGTACTATAGCAGGGGGGAGAACAAAAATGACAATTGCATTAGAAATGAAACAAATCACCAAAGAATTTCCTGGTGTAAAAGCTTTGGACCAAGTGACATTTAAAGTGAATAAAGGAGAAGTACACGCATTGTGTGGTGAGAACGGTGCAGGTAAATCAACCTTAATGAAAGTATTAAGTGGGTTATATCCTGAGGGAACCTATGAAGGTGAAATCCTTGTGGATGGGGATAATAAAGCTTTTACGAATATTAGAGATGCAGAAGAAGCTGGGATTGCTATTATTTATCAGGAATTGGCTTTGGTAAGAGGTATGACGGTAGCAGAAAACTTATTTTTAGGAAATGAACCTCAAAAACTTGGAGTCATCCAATGGGACTATGTCTATAGTGAAACGGAAAAATGGTTAGCTGAAGTAGGATTAGCGGGAATTAAACCGGATCAAATTACTGGAACACTAGGAATTGGTCAGCAGCAATTAATTGAAATTGCAAAGGCGTTATCAAAAGATGCAAAAATTTTAATATTAGACGAGCCTACGGCTGCACTTACAGAAAAAGAAGTTGAGATCCTATTAAACATATTAAGAGAGTTTAAAAAGCGCGGAGTAACTTGCATTTATATTTCTCATAAGTTAAACGAAGTTTTTGATATAGCAGACTCCATTACGATATTACGTGACGGGCAAACGGTAGCAACACATGACACGGCTGAAATTGATGAAGATAAGGTGATTTCATTAATGGTTGGACGTGAATTAACAGAAAGATTCCCACGTGTTGAAGCCAATCCTGGAGATATTGTTTTATCTGTTAAAAACTATTCAGTGAAAGATCCAGATCAAGCAGGTAAAAATCTAATTGATAATGTGTCCTTTGAAGTACGTAAGGGAGAAATACTAGGGATTTCTGGTCTGATGGGTGCTGGACGTACGGAGCTAGTGATGAGTTTATTTGGTACCTATGCTGGTTTAACTAGTGGTGAAGTTGAAATTGATGGTGAGAAAGTCAAGATTAAAAATACCGAACATGCGATTAAAAAGGGACTTGCGTTAGTTTCAGAGGATCGAAAAAAATATGGACTGGTGCTGGGGATGAGTATCCAAAATAACATCACTTTACCAAGCTTGAAATGGATTTCACCATATGGTGTGATTAGTGAAAACGAAGAGATCAAACATTCAAAACTATATCATCAGTCATTACGAATTAAAGCTCCATCTGTAGAAAGTATAGTAGGAAACTTAAGTGGTGGAAATCAACAGAAGGTTGTCCTTGGTAAATGGTTAATGACAGAACCAAAAGTATTAATTGTGGATGAACCTACACGTGGTATTGATGTTGGTGCTAAGTTTGAAATTTATAATATTATGAATGAACTAATCAAAAAAGGTGTGGCTATTATAATGATCTCATCCGAACTACCAGAAGTATTGGGGATTAGCCATCGTGTTTTAGTATTAAATGAAGGACAACTAACGGGTGAGTTTGATTACAAAGATGCAACGCAAGAGAAAATTATGGTAGCAGCTACGGGAGGTAAGTAAAATGAATACAAATACTACACAGTCATTGGAAAAGAAACAAAAAATACAATGGATCAAATTTGATCTTAGAGCTTATACGATGATCGCTGCTTTAGTTTTGATTTGGATATTGTTCACGTTTCTTAGTGGTGGTAGTTTCATAGAACCAAGAAATTTATCTAATTTATTTAATCAAATGTCAGTTACATCTGTATTAGCAGTCGGAATGGTATTAATCATTGTTGCAGGACATATTGATTTGTCTGTTGGTTCATTGGTTGGTTTAACAGGTGGAGTGGCCGCCATTTTAAATTCAACTTATGACTGGAATGCCGTTGTTGTGTTTATTGTAACCATCGCTTTTGGTGCATTAATTGGATTATGGCAAGGTTGGTGGGTTGCTTATCGTGCTGTACCAGCTTTTATCGTAACCCTTGGTGGGATGCTCATATTTAGAGGACTATTGTTAGGAATTAGTAATAGTCAGACGATCTCTGGTTTATCAGATGGATTTAAATTAGTAGGTACGGGGTATGTTCCTGCAGGTTGGGGACTATTAATCGGGATTTTGGCGATTGGTGTGTTTGCCTTACTATTAGTTATGAAAAGAGTTTCTCGTAAGAAATTTGGTTTTGATATCGAACCCATGGTGCTTAGCTTATTCAAAATCGTTTTAGTTTCTATAATAGTCCTTACTTTTGTATTAGCTATGAATAGTTATAAAGGGATACCGATTCCAATTTTCGTTGTTATTTTCTTAGCTGTTATCTTTACGTTTATTGCTAAAAATACGGTATATGGAAGACAGATTTATGCGATAGGTGGTAATCCAGAAGCAGCTCGTTTATCAGGAATTAACATTAAAAGAAGAACAGTGATGTTATTCGTATTAGGAAATACGTTGGCTGCCATTGCAGGTATTTTATTAACAGCTAGGGTTGGATCTGCAACTGTTAATGCTGGTAACATGTATGAGTTGGATGCCATCGCTGCCGCTGTTATTGGTGGAACGAGTTTATTAGGTGGAGCAGGTACCATCTCAGGAGCTATTATCGGTGCATTAGTTATGGCTAGTTTAGATAATGGTATGAGTTTAATGAGTGTTGAAACGTTCTGGCAATATATCGTTAAGGGTGGTATTTTGATCCTAGCGGTATGGATGGATATTTATAGTAGACAAAGAAAAAATAAAGGGTAAGGCAAACCTACAAAAGTGAAGCAGTTCTTCAGCAGCTTACGCAGAAGATTTTTACCGGGTTCAAGCAAAAACATCTCCCAAAAATAAAAAGTGATTTCAAAGTAGCCTTGAGGAAAAACAAAAGTGAGATGAAACTATGTAGCGTAAGCCAATTACTTTTGTAAGCGGAGACCGGAAACATCCCCAAAAAGTGAAGTAATTTCCCAGCTTAGGATGAGCTGGTATCGATGTTGTCAGTTTCTGGATGAGCTGATGCAGATGTTTCACATGGACGTGAAATAATCTTAATCTGCCCACAAGGACATGGTCGACTTATTACTTTTCGGGGATGTATCTTCCATAAATGAAGATGGAGCGACAGAGGGAATCGCTTCATCTTCTATTTTTTTCTATAAATGTCACAAAAGTGACTTAATGTTTAGTCCATATTAAACAGGAGTTTGTTTCATCACTAACCACATGCAGTGGTTGGTTTTTGAAATTGCCGAATGTACTGATTTTGCTGTTATTATATGAACACAAATAAATCATTGCCCATAAGAAATATAATGTAATACAATAATAAGAAGAGTTTTTTTGAAAATTTCTTTTTAGAATGCGGTCAGACAGACTCATCCCCATTTTGAAGCATCTCTGATGAAAAAAATGGAATAGCGGGATTTTTTGGTCTTATATAGTCTTTTGTTGATATATATTTAAAATAGCGGGAATCGGTGGTCTTATTTTTATGATTTTCGCTAGTTTTGATGTAATTTCTGATCAATTCCCCGATTTAAGACCACAAAATACCTCTATCTTTCTGAATATATAAAATTCAGCAATATAAGACCATAAATTCCCTTTATTTCTACAAATATAAACCGGAGTAGCATAGAGGATACGGAAAAACCACTGAAAGAAAGTTTTGCTTAAATGAAATCATTTAATATGAATACAGTTAATATTAATATAACTGGATTCACATCATAAGGTAGGTGTTACCATTGAGTAATAGTTTGCAACATCCTAAAAAATCACTAGCTATGATCAGTATGGGTCTGGCAATGGCTATTTTTGGTTCAATCGGATTTATAGCTGCACAAACTGGACTTCAGGCTTTTGAGTTAGTTTTTGTTCGTTGTGTTTGTGCTTCTTTATTTTTAGGTGCTTTCTGGTTATTATCCGGTAAATTCAAAAATGAAAACTGGAATAAACGAGAAGTGAAACGTGTTTTATTATGTGGAGTAATACTCGTATCTAACTGGGTTTTCCTTTTTAAAGCATTTGAAATGATGCCAATTACTGTTGCCATCTCAATCTATTATCTAGCACCCGTTATCGTTTTATTGTTGGGAAGTTTTCTTTATAGAGAAAAGCTAACATGGTTAGCGATTATTTCTATTTTGATATGTTTTATCGGTACGATGTTAATATCCGGTTTAGGAACGGATACCCCGTTTCAACAATTACTCTCATCAGGACTTATCTTACCTTTTTTAGCAGCTATTTTATACGCTCTGTTAACACTTCTCAGTAAAGGTATTCATCAGTTATCTCCCTATGCTGTGACCGTGATTCAAACATCACTTGGTGCCATCTTGTTATTCCCTTTAGTTAGTTTTAGTGCTTTTTCTGGACTTCAGATTAATCATTGGATTGCGATTACGATTATTGGTGTCATACATACAGGTGTGGTGTATTTTTTGTTTTTTAGAAGTGTAAGATTCCTTCCAACAAGACTCATTTCAGCATTGGTCTTTTTAGATCCAATAGTGGCCATATTATTAGATACAATGATTATTGGTTTTCGTCCTAGTATATTGCAAATACTTGGGTTACTCCTTACTTTTGGGGGGATGGTGATTATATTAGTTCGGAGTAATCCGATTAAATCATCAACTGAAGCTAGTTAGTTTATTTCCAATCATATTTTTGACGCTCCGTTTATTTTCTGTTGTCTCAACGTTCGAACATCAACAACCTTACTCGTTTGCTTTTTAGTTGATATGAATACTCCACCAAGTACTAAAACAAGTCCCGCCAATAAGCTCCATTTCACTTCTTCATTAAGCAGTGTATATCCCCATATGATGGCAGTAGCTGGTATAAGATAAGTGACCATCGTGGCAAACTCAGCGCTCCCTCTTTGAACCAAATAATAATAGAGAATGTAGGCAATACCTGATCCAAATACACCCAAACCAATTAACACAGATATATTCGTCCACGAAGCTAGGTGGGATATCGAAATGGATTCAAAGGTTAGAGCAACACTTCCGCTGCTAAGTGTGACGATGAACAAAGTACAGAAGGTGATCTGATACATGGACAACTCCGTCAGCAGGCGCATAGACAATTGAGATCCAAACGCATAACAAATCGAAGCCACGATCATACATACAAATCCCAACAAATCTACTGAAATCATAGTAACAGGATTCACATCAAGTAATATCATCAGACCGAATAAACCTATTCCGATTCCTAACCATTGGTAGCGATTGGTTGTCGCACGGAAAAATGCAATACCTACTACGATGGTCCACAGTGGAGTTGTAGCATTTAACACAGATGCCATGCTGCTAGATATTCTAGTTTCACTAAATGCTATGATTGCCCACGGAATTGTTGTATTGATTAAGGCTATGATCGTTAAAGGAAACCAAGGCATTTTTTGAAGCTCGAAAGGTTTACGCAAAACGAGCATAATGGTCACAATGGTAATGAATCCGAAGGAAGATCTGAGAAAAACAATCGTCCATGGACCAAAATCTTCGAGTAATATTTTCATAAAGTAAAAAGATCCACCCCAAATGAGGCTCAGTAAAATAAATACTAAAAAGAGTATGCGGGGCATTTTAATTCCTACTTTCTATATTATTTAGTCCACCATTAAAAGATCTTTTCCACTATCCTTACGGGACTCATTCGTGTTAGATTTGATCTGTTTATAAACGAAACCTACCGTTAATATAGCTATACAAACCAAAACAATAGGTGATGAGAATGATAAAAATACAAATAATACGAGCAACATCAAAGCTATAGCTGTTTTCACTATCTTTTGGTTGAATAGTTTGATTGCAGCTAACATGGTGACAAACACATTACTAATAAAAAAACCATCTGCAATAGCGATAATTTGTGTTACATTGATCCAATCACAAAAGATCAGGATAAAAACAAAGATATGAAAACAGCTTAAAGCAATAATCCCGCCTAAAGGGACATTGGTTTTTGTTCGATAGCTTAACCTCTTAGGTAAAATACCTTCCTCTGCCATAGACCGAATTAATCTAGCTGTCCCCCCAATAAATAAGATGATGGAGGACAAACATAAACCAGGTGCAATGATTCCCATAATCAGTCCAGTCAAACCTCCAAATATAGGAGTTAAAATACTTGCAACGGTCATTTTTGAAGCACCAGAAATACTATGTATATCTGACCATTGTATAGAAGCAGCTACTATTAAAAATACAATCGTAATGATCAGTGCACTGAAACCAATCGCTTTTGGTATCGTCGAGCGTACATCTCTAACTTCACTACTGTAATTTCCAATCACTTCCCAACCCACAATCGTCCAAAACAACAATAACAAACTAAATCCAAATGATGAGAGATCAAAGCTTGTAGTAAATAGTTCTGCTTTAGGATATTGAATTAAAGAGGTTAATCCGCCTGAAAACAACAATAATGCTGCTACAGAAGATAAAACAAAAGCAATTTTACCAATGAATGAAACGTTCAGTAGTAAAATCAAAATCGTAATTCCCATTAAAAGAACAGCGATCCACTTTGTTGATAAGAACCCATCAAATTGAAGAAATTGAGCAGCGGTCATTAGTACAGCGATGGGTCCAAAACATACAGCTCCTATTAAAAAGAAGGAGGTTAAATATTTTATATATTTTCCAAACACATCCTCAACGGCTTGTGTTACTCCAGAATCACCGGGAAATTTCACACTCAAAGTACCAAATAAAAAAGCAAAAAACCAATTAATTAATATGATTGCAATCCATGAAAATATGGCATAATCTCCTGCAACATCATAGATGATCGGAGGTAATAAGATAATACCTGATCCCAAAATAGGTCCAATGATGAGACCGCTTAATTGGACTGCATTTAGTTTTTTTTCAAACATTGTAATCACTCCTAAAATTAACATTCACAGCTTGTTAATTCTTTTACTTTGGTTTTCCTGAATAACTTATATTTAAGCTTTTGAATCATTTTTTCTTGAAAAAATGATTTGTACTTCAAACCATCCTCTTGTACTAATTTTTTCATTTCATCCCTTTTCGATTTAGACAACTTTTTAATTTCATATTCGTTTAATAACATGATGTTATCCCCCTCTTTTTTTAATCAAGAAAAATTGATTTATGAATTTGAGATGGACTCTATACTGTTGAAAATCCCTATTCTCTACATTTCATATTTCAATGCGAATCAGTAGCATAACTACTACTTTATTCTTTTAACCACTAAATTAATCTCGTTGAATACACATTACCATAGACACAACTATCAACGTTAGCTATAATTATTGATAGTAACTATCGAAAAAGGTGATGATTAAAAATGGATATAGATGTTTATCGTACTTTTATCGAAGTCGTAAAATGGAAAAACTATACGAAAGCCGCAGACCAGTTAGGTTATGCACAATCCAGTGTGACTACACAAATAAAAAAAATTGAAGCTGCTTATGGGGTTCGGATTTTTGAGAGAATGGGAAGGATGATGCAGCTGACACAATCAGGTGAACACTTGTATCAATATGCTATAAAATTAGTCTCATTAGAGGATGAAGCAAGGGAACGTCTCACTTCTAAAACAGAATTAAACGGATCATTGTGTATCGGTACAGTAGAATCGTATACCACATTTGAATTAGTGAAATACTTTCAACAATTTAATATAAAACACCCTCAAATCAAATTATCAATAGAATCTAACATCTGCTCTGAATTGTATCAAAAAGTAGTAGACGGAACCTATGATATCGCGTTTGTGATGGATCAAATTTTACATCATGATGATTTGGATAAAGTGATTATTAGAAAGGAAGAAATGGTGGTAGTAGGGCACAGTCGTCATCCGTTAGCACAAAAACAGAGAGTAACTGTTAAGGATTTTCGGGATGAGACGATTGTATTTACAGAAAAAGGATGTTCATATCGTATGCTGCTGGAGCAGGCATTAAAAAGAGAAGGTGTAAGTTACTGTTCATCACTTGAATTTAATGGGATTGAAATTATAAAAAGATGTGTCATTTCCGGATTGGGAATCTCTTTATTACCCAAAATAACAGTAGAGAAGGAACTAGATGATGGTAGTTTATCTCTTATCCCTTTAGATGAACCAAGCATTGAAGTTTATGTTCAACTCGTTGTTCACAAGAAAAAATGGATGTCACCTGCCCTTAAGGAATTCATTCAATTGTTAAATCTTCGATACTTTGATGAATTGCGACAAAGGGACAATAAGAGTACAATAAGTTAATAATAGAAATAGTTTAATATACGATAAAAAGGTTGTTTGTATTTTATAATAAAATAGATTTAGGAGAAGATAAATATGTTAAAAATTGGATCTCATGTTTCATTTTCTAGTAAAGGGTTATTAAATGCAGCAGAGGAAGCAGAAACTTATGGTTCATCTACTTTTATGATCTATACGGGAGCTCCTCAAAATACGAGAAGAAAACCGATTGAAGAGCAATTTATAGAAGAAGGCAAACAATTAATGGGGAAAAACGATATTCATGAGATTGTTGTTCATGCACCTTACATCATAAATTTAGGCTCTTATAAATCAAATACGTTTCAATTAGCTGTTGATTTTCTACAGGAAGAAATGAAAAGAACGGATTATTTAGGCGTTAAAAATATCGTACTTCATCCCGGGGCATATACGGATAAAGATGCAGAATACGGAATTTCACGAATAGCTGAAGGATTAAATGAAGTTCTTGAAGGTACAAAAGAAACGAACGTAAATATCGCATTAGAAACGATGGCTGGAAAAGGAACTGAAATTGGGAGAAGTTTTGAAGAACTTGCCTCTATTATAGATAAAGTACAAAGTAATGAACGATTAACAGTATGCTTTGACACATGTCACGTTCATGATGCAGGTTATGACCTTGTAAATGATCTTGATGGAGTTTTAGAGCAATTTGATAAGATTGTTGGATTAGATCGCATCGCTGTATTACATTTGAACGATAGTAAAAACCCTCGTGGAGCAGGAAAAGATCGTCATGCCCCAGTAGGTTCAGGGTTTATTGGATTTAATGCGATGAACAACATCGTTCATCATGAAAAATTAAAACATCTTCCAATGATTTTAGAAACACCATGGATCGGTAAAGATAAAAAATCTCAAAGACCGATGTACGAAGCAGAGATTGCTTTACTTAAAGGAGATTTAGAAGATCGATTTGGATCTGAGTTTCTTGAAGATGTTGAAAAAATAAATCACTTTTTTAATAAAAATTCTATAAATCAAAGAGAATTTATACTAAACACATGGGAAATGTTAAAAAGTGATGCAAAATTAAGAAAACAAGATCCTCGTGAGCCGATGGAACGATTGTATGATCAAATGATGGAAGCGAAGGTGCTTTCAGATTTATCTGAAGAGCAGATCAATCAACGTTTAACCGTTAGTTTTGCAAAAGAAGGAGCGTCATCTTAAAACATGAAACCACTGACACCTAATTTGAATAAATGGTCAGATAAAACAAGTGAAAATAGAGCTCGTATGTTAATCTCATGTCCAGATCGACCTGGTATTGTAGCAACCGTATCCAAGTTTTTGCATCAACATGAAGCAAATATCGTTCAATCTGATCAGTACACGATGGATCCTGAGGGTGGAATGTTCTTTATTCGAATTGAATTTGATTTGCCTGATTTAGAGTCTAAGCTAAATGCATTAAAAGAGGATTTTGCCATGGTTGCAAATGAATTTCAAATGAATTGGAGAATAAGTTTGGCTCACAAGAAACAAAAGTTAGCTATTTTTGTTTCAAAAGAAGACCATTGTTTACTCGAATTGTTATGGCAATGGCAAGCAGGAGATTTATATGCGGATATTAAGATGGTGGTAAGTAACCACGATGATATGAGGGAGCTAGTAGAATCTTTTGGGATTCCATATTATCATATTCCTGTGACAGCTGACACCAAAGCTGAAGCTGAGGCAAAACAGCTTGAAGTGACAGAAGGAAAAGTAGATGCGATTATTCTAGCGAGATATATGCAAATCATTTCACATAAGTTCCTTCAAGTTTTTCAAAATAGAATTATTAACATACATCATTCCTTTTTGCCAGCATTTGTAGGTGGGAAGCCTTACGCTCAGGCTTTTAACAGAGGTGTAAAAATCATAGGGGCGACTGCTCACTATGTGACAGAAGAGCTTGATGGAGGTCCGATTATTGAACAAGACGTACAAAGAGTAAGTCATAGAGATTCCGTGGATGAGCTGAAACGAATTGGTAGACATATTGAAAGAATTGTTTTAGCAAGAGCTGTTTCTTGGCATGTTGAGGATCGAATTTTAGTCCATGAAAATAAAACGGTAGTATTTAATTAGAGATTGGACCTGGACTAATAGTCTGCAAAAATTCAACAATATTACTTTATCAATTTAAAGTGGAAGAGATAGTTTTCAAGTGTTACAATTAATTTTATCTTTGATTGTTATTTGTACTGAAAAATGGGGATTAATAACGAATGTAACTAGATTTGTACATAATCCAAAGATACAATCTTAGTGAATGAAGATTCCAATGCAATTCTTACATTCAAAAAAGGTATTTTAAACCAAATATTTTACAGAGGTAGTAATTACTTATTCATTAAACTAAACATTTAAATTGAAATTTAGGAGGTTTTTATGATGGGTCAAATATCAAATATAGAAGCGTTAAGTGTAAATACAATACGTACTTTAGCAATTGATGCAATTGAAAAAGCAAATTCAGGACATCCGGGTATGCCAATGGGAGCAGCACCGATGGCTTATGAATTATGGGCAAAATTTATGCAGCACAATCCAGATAATCCGCAGTGGATCAATCGAGATCGTTTTGTACTTTCCGCAGGTCATGGATCTATGTTATTGTACAGCTTACTTCATTTAAGCGGATATGATCTTCCAATGGAGGAAATTAAGAACTTCCGTCAGTGGGGCAGTAAAACACCTGGGCATCCAGAGTTTGGGCATACAGCAGGTGTAGATGCTACAACAGGTCCACTAGGACAAGGTGTAGCGATGGCAGTAGGTATGGCAATTGCAGAAACTCATCTTGCAGCAACTTACAACAAGGATGATTTTAATGTGATCGATCATTTCACTTATGCCATTTGTGGTGATGGTGATTTAATGGAAGGGATCTCTAGTGAAGCAGCTTCTCTAGCTGGACATTTAAAATTAGGAAAGCTTATCATGTTGTATGATTCCAACGATATTTCTTTAGATGGAGATCTTGATCTTTCTTTCTCTGAAGGTGTGACAGCTCGTTTTGAAGGTCATGGCTGGCAGGTGTTACGTGTTGAGGATGGTAATGATTTAGCAGAAATTAATCAAGCGATCTCTCAAGCGAAAGCGGAGTTAAATAAACCAACGATTATTGAAGTAAAAACAGTGATCGGTTTTGGTAGTCCAAACAAACAAGGTAAAGGTGGTAAGGTTGGACCTCATGGTTCTCCATTAGGTGCAGATGAAGTTGTACTTACGAAAGAAGCTTACGGATGGCCGAATGAACCCGATTTCCATGTGCCTGACGAAGTAAGAGAGCACTTTGCTTCACTTAAAAATAATGGCATAGAATCGGAAAAAGCATGGAACAACATGTTTACCAACTATAAACAACAATTTCCACAGTTGGCACAGCAGTTCGAACAGGCAGTGAATAATGAACTACCCGAAGGTTGGGATGCAGATCTACCATCCTATACTCCTGAAGATAAAGCCATTGCATCACGCGTAGCTTCTGGAAATGCTTTAAATGCATTAGCTAACAAAGTGCCGACAATATTTGGGGGTTCAGCCGATTTAGAGTCTTCTACAAATACGCATATGAAAGATCTTGGAGTGTATACGCCAGCAGATTATAGTGGAAGAAATATTTATTATGGTGTTCGTGAATTTGCGATGGCAGCTGCAATGAATGGAGTTTTGTTACATGGTGGAGTTAGACCATATGGCGGAACATTCTTCGTATTCTCAGATTATCTTCGTCCTGCTGTTCGTTTAGCAGCTCTAATGAACTTGCCAGCGATTTATGTATTAACACATGATAGTATTGCAGTAGGAGAAGATGGACCGACACATGAGCCTATCGAACAACTCCCTGCATTAAGAGTCATTCCTAACTTGACTGTTATTCGTCCAGCAGATGGAAACGAAACAAGTTCGGCTTGGCGTTATGCAATTGAAAATACAGGTGCTCCAGTGGCATTAGTGTTAACTCGTCAAAACCTTCCTCAATTAGCAGGAACTAAAAATGCTAATGAAGATTTAACTCGAGGAGCATACGTTGTATCCGATGCAGCGGATGGAAATGCACAAGCACAAATTATAGCTACAGGTTCGGAAGTTGCTTTAGCTGTAGAAGCCCAAAAAGCTTTAGCGGAACAAGGAATTCAAGTACGTGTAATCAGCATGCCTAGCTGGGAGTTATTCGAAAAACAGGATCAATCATATAAAGATTCTGTAATCTTACCAAATGTAAAAGCTCGTTTAGCAATTGAAATGGCACAACCGCTTGGGTGGGAACGTTATACAGGTGATCAAGGTGATATACTTGGCATTGATATCTTCGGTGCTTCTGCTCCTGGGCCAAAAGTGATAGAGGAATACGGATTCACAGTAGAAAATGTCGTTTCAAAAGTGAAGGCATTGTTGAATTAAATTGAATTCAGACTAGTGTAAGTAAATTAAAATAACAGGCAAACTGGAACTTAAACATTCTAGCTGCCTGTTTTTTTACAAAATTCGAATTTATATATTTTCTCTCAGAAAATCGTATCAATGAAACAATAAAGTTATTCTCTATTTTGTTGGTTTTATCTTTATAATCGAGGTGAAAATATGATGATTAAAAAAATCGATATTTCCAAAGAAGAAGTTGCAAAACAAGTCTTAAATATACAAATCCCTTCCTACAAAATAGAAGCAGAGATCATAGATTTTTATGATATTCCGCCTCTTAAGGATAACGTACAAACGCTACAAAAGTGTGATGAGGTTTTTTTTGGATATTATGAAGGTATGGAATTAGCCGGTGCTATTTCATATGAAATTGAAGCCTCAATCCTTACAATCTGTCGCATGATCGTCCATCCAGATTATTTTCGCAGGGGGATAGCATCTGCATTAATAACTTATCTTTTTGACTTGAACTTGGATGTAAAAAAAATGATTGTATCTACAGGGCGTGATAATGATCCTGCCAAAAAACTTTATCGAAAACATGGTTTTATTGAAGTAGCTGATATTGAACTAGTTGAAGATGTGTTTATAACAAAACTTCAAAGAATAATTTGATTTATTCCTGTAACAAATTCATGAATTACGACAGAAGGTGACATATTAGTCTTGTATACTTTACAGTATACAGGAAAGGGTGGGTTTGAAATGAGGCCATTAAGCGGTAAAATTGCAGTAGTAGCAGGTGCTACTCGTGGAGCGGGGCGTGGCATTGCAAGAATGTTAGGTGAATCAGGTGCAACGGTATATGTTACCGGTAGAAGTACGAGAGGAAATCTATCCTCTATGGGAAGAAACGAAACGATTGAAGAAACTGCTGAGCTTGTAACTGAAGCGGGAGGTTTAGGAATTCCTTTTCGAGTAGATCATACGGTTGATAAGGATATCGTAGCCCTTTTTGATAAAGTAAAAAAAGAGCAGGATGGACAGCTAGATATATTAGTGAATGATGTATGGGGTGGAGATCCTCTTACAGAATGGGAGATCCCATTTTGGGAACACAATTTGGAAAACGGATTACTTATGCAGGAAAGAGCAGTACACTCTCATATTAAAACGAGTTACTATGGAGCTCCACTTATGGTAAAAAACAAAAAAGGTCTTATTATCGAAATAACGGACGGCACTAGTTACGATTATAGAGGAAACTTATTTTATAGTTTAGCAAAGATATCGGCGATTCATTTAGCTCAGTCTATGGCTGCTGAATTAAAAGAAGATCATATAACAACCGTTGCACTGACTCCTGGATTTTTGCGTTCGGAGGCTATGTTGGACTTGTTTGAGGTAACAGAGGAAAATTGGCAAGAAGGTGCAAAAAAAGACCCACATTTTATTGCTTCAGAAACCCCATTTTTTGTTGGAAGAGCTGTTGCAGCTTTAGCAAGTGATCCAAATGTGTATGAGAAAAATGGCAAAGCACTAAGTTCTTGGGAGCTTTCAAGGGAGTATGGTTTTAAAGATATTGATGGTAGACAGCCCGACTGGGGAAAGTATTTTGAAGAAAATGTTCTAAATAAATAAAACATTCAATAAATTTCTAGATGCAATATATTAAAATTTAATAAACATCTCTTAGTCCTTCCTTATAAAAAGGAGGATAAAGAGATGTTTTTGTTTGAAATATTCGAAATATTAAAAATAACTCTATTTATATTTAACAATTTTTATTATAATCAATATTGTATTGTATAAATTTCCTAAAATTCGTTTCCCATGACAGGAGTGAGTAAAAAAATGGATTTTGATTTAACCAAAGAGCAATTAATGATTAAAGAGATGGTTAGGAAGTTCGCAGAGAATGAAATCGCGCCAAAAGCTGAACATGTTGATAAAACTGGTGAATTTCCAATTGATACATTTAAGAAAATGGGTGAATTAGGGTTATTAGGTATCCCTTTTTCTGAAAAATATGGTGGATCTGGTGGAGATACAGTATCCTATGCAATAGCAGTAGAAGAAATAAGTCGAGCTTGTGGGAGTACTGGTCTAAGTTATGCTGCTGCAATTTCTCTAGGGGCAGCACCAATATACTATTTTGGAACGGAAGAGCAAAAACAAAAGTTTTTAATTCCTTTAGCATCAGGGGAGGCTTTAGGAGCTTTTGGTTTAACTGAACCTAACGCTGGATCTGATGCAGGAGGTACACAGACAAAAGCTGTTTTAGATGGTGATGATTATGTAATAAATGGTGAGAAAACTTTTATTACTAATGCTGGTTTTGCTAAAACGGTAATTGTAACCGCTGTCACTGGAAAAGATGAGAGGGGTAAAAACATCATTTCCGCACTCATAGTTCCTACAGGAATACCAGGTTTTGAAATTACTAACAGTTATGACAAGATGGGTGTTCGAGGTTCCAATACTTCACAACTAGTTTTTGAAAATGTTAGAGTGCCAAAGGAAAATATACTCGGAGATCCTTATAAAGGGTTTAAACAATTTCTTTATACTTTAGATGGTGGTCGCATTTCAATTGCAGCTTTAGCACTTGGAATCGCTCAGGCAGCTTATGATGCCGCTATCAAATATGCAAAGGAAAGAAAACAATTTGGAACAAGTATTTCGAAATTTCAATCTATTCAGTTTAAATTAGCTGATATGGCTACGGAGCTTGAATTAGCACGAAACATGATTTATAAAGCGGCATGGTTAAAGGATAATGATCGTTCATTTTCTAAAGAAGCTGCAATGGCAAAATTATATGCCTCAGAAGCATCTTCAAGAATTACGAATCAAGCCATACAAATACATGGTGGTTATGGTTATATGAGAGAATATGCGGTTGAAAGGTATTTACGAGATGCAAAACTAACAGAAATCGGAGAAGGGACTTCTGAGATTCAGAGACTAGTGTTAGCTAGACAATTGGGATTGTAAAAATTTATATATATGTTAGCTTAATTTGAAAAATATATTTGTTATTTGTTAAAATGGAAGATTTAATCGGATAAGGGTGGTGATGTAGTGTTTAAAAAAATTCTTATAGCAAATCGCGGAGAAATTGCACTTCGTATTATGCGCACTTGTAAGTTGATGGGGATTAATACAGTTGCTATTTATTCAGAAGCAGATAAAGATTCACCACATGTCAAAAAAGCGGATCAAGCTTTTCTTGTTGGAGGAGCAAGAGTTAACGAAAGTTATTTAAATATAGATAAAATTATTGAGATAGCAAAGGAAACAGGATCTGAAGCCGTCCATCCTGGATATGGTCTTTTATCAGAAAACCCAGTCTTTGCAAAAAAGTGTGAAGAGGCAGGAATTACATTTATTGGTCCATCACCTGAAGTTATATCTCGTATGGGAAGTAAAATAGAATCTCGTAAAGCAATGGAGGAAGTTGGTGTACCTGTAGTACCAGGTATTACTTATCCATTATCCAATGCTGACGAAGCAGTTAAAATAGCGAGCAGTATGGGTTATCCAGTGATGTTAAAAGCTTCTGCTGGTGGTGGTGGTATTGGGATGCAAATTGCTCACGATAGTGAAGAGCTTCAAAAAGCTTTTGCCGGCAATCAAAAACGTGCAACTGACTTTTTTGGAGATGGAGCAATGTATGTTGAAAAGTATATTGAGAATCCAAGACATGTTGAGATCCAGATTTTTGCTGATAAATCAGGCAACACAATTTACTTATGGGAACGTGAATGTTCAATCCAACGTCGTCATCAGAAAGTTGTAGAAGAAGCTCCTTCCGTTATTTTAGATGAAGAAACTCGTTCTAAAATGGGTGCTGCAGCTATAAAAGCGGCGAAGTCAATTGGATATAGTAATGCTGGAACCATTGAATTTTTAGTAGATTCGAATAAAAATTTTTACTTTTTAGAAATGAACACACGTCTGCAAGTTGAACATCCTGTTACAGAAGAAATAACAGGAATTGATTTAGTTGAACAGCAGATTAGGATCGCTGCAGATGAAGTTTTAAAATATACACAATCAGATATCAAACGTGATGGACACTCGATTGAAGTTCGTATTTATGCTGAAGACCCTAAAACATTTTTCCCTTCACCAGGGAAGATTACAAAGTTATCTTTACCTAAAGGATCTGAAGTGCGTCACGAATTGGCTATTGAGGAACAATCTGTTGTTACACCTTTTTATGACCCAATGATTGGTAAGTTAATCGTTAAGGGAAAGAATCGTGAGGAAGCGATAATTCATCTTAAAAATGCACTATCTGAATATGAAATTGAAGGTATAAAAACGAATATCCCGATGTTGCGAGAGGTAATATCTCATCAAGCTTTCAAGGATGGAGACACCACAACTAATTTTGTTTCGAAGTATCTTCAAAACAAATAAAGTTCAAAATATTAATCAAAATATAATAAGGGGAATTAAAATGAGCAAACTTATATCAAATATGGCAGGAAGTGTATGGAAAATAGTTGTTAAACAAGGAGACAAAGTAGAAAAGGGACAGGATTTAGTCATCTTAGAATCTATGAAAATGGAAATCTCATTAGCAGCTGAATCAAGTGGAGTAGTTAAGGAAATTAAAGTCAATGAAGGTGACTTTGTTAATGAGGGTGATGTTTTAGTAGAATTAGAATAGTCATTTTGTGCTGAAAACTGAACTTTTTGAACGGGTATTTATGAGGTTAGGAGGCTAGAATGGTGAAATGGCCGGAAAAGGTTACAATAAAAGAAGTTGGACCTCGTGATGGATTACAAAATGAAAAGGCGTTTATATCAACAGAAGATAAAATCAACTGGATAAATCAATTATCTTTATCAGGGCTTAAGTATATAGAAATTAGTTCTTTTGTTAATCCAAAATGGATTCCTGCTCTAGCAGATGCTTTAGAAGTAGCTAAGGGCATTCATCGTGTTGAAGGAGTTACTTATGCCGCACTTGTTCCGAATCAAAAAGGACTTGAGCGTGCATTAGAAGCAAACATTGATGAAGTAGCTATCTTTATGTCAGCAAGTGAGACCCATAATCAAAAAAACATTAATAAATCTATCCAAGATACGTTTCCTGTTTTAAGAGAGGTCGTACAAGATTCACTTTCTGCTAGAAAAACGGTCAGAGGTTATGTTTCTACAGTATTTGGATGCCCGTACGAGGGTAGGGTAGATATTGACTCAGTCTTGAGAGTTTCAGAGACTTTATTTGATATGGGAATTAGTGAACTCTCTCTTGGTGATACAATTGGTGTGGCTAATCCTAAACAAGTTCAGGATCTCTTAGAATTGTTACTTAAACGTTTCCCTGCAGAAAAATTAGCAATGCATTTTCACGATACACGTGGAACGGCTTTGTCTAATATTCTAGCTTCTTTAGAAATGGGGATAACAAACTATGATGGTGCAGTTGGTGGACTTGGAGGGTGTCCTTATGCTCCAGGTGCATCAGGAAATTTAGCTACTGATGATTTAGTTTATATGCTTGATGGAATGGATATTAAAACTGGGGTGGATCAAGAAAAACTCTTTTTAGCTGCTAAATTTATTCAAGAAAAACTTGATCGCATGTTACCAAGCCATAATCTACAAGCAAGATTGGCAAAATGAAAATTAGAGATTGACCAGGAGGATATACATGGATAGACAAGTAGGTATCTCAATATCTGAAGAGGGGATAGCAAATATTAGTTTAAATCGCCAAGAAGCAGCAAATGCATTGTCTCTTCAGATGTTAAATGAACTTCAAGAAGTCATTATGGATATAAAATATGATCGATCTGTTCGATGTGTCATTATAACGGGTGCAGGTGAAAAGGTGTTTTGTGCTGGTGCTGATCTTAAAGAACGTGCAACTATGGATGCTGTACAAGTTCGTAAGACTGTATCCTTGATTAGAAAAAATATTAATGATTTAGAAGAGTTACCTCAACCTGTTATTGCTGCTGTTAATGGCATGGCTCTTGGAGGAGGTACCGAATTAGCCTTAGCATGTGATATTCGAATAGCATCAGAGAATGCAAAATTCGGATTAACAGAAACCTCACTAGGAATCATTCCAGGAGCAGGTGGAACACAGCGCTTACCTCGATTGATCGGAAAAGGGCGAGCAAAAGAGCTTATTTTTACGGCTAGAAAAGTGGATTCAATAGAAGCAAAGAAGATAGGTTTAGTAGAGTATGTAGTACCGCCAGAGAATTTAATGGATAAAGCATATGAAGTAGCGAAAGAGATTGTAAAAAATGCACCCATAGCCCTATCTCAAGCTAAAATAGCAATTGATAAGGGTTACGATGTTGATTTGAATACAGCTCTAGCAATTGAGCAGAACGCTTATGAAATTACGATTCCTACAAAAGACAGATTAGAAGGTCTTCAGGCATTTAAGGAAAAGAGAAAGCCAATATATAAAGGTGAGTGAACTCGTTTAAGTAATCCTTAAACATTGGGAAATCAGATGGAGACTCATTTACAAATTTATTAATCTTTGAAAAAGAAAGGGACACATAAGGAGGTAGGGAAATGTCATTAGAAAAGAAATTACAAGAACGAGTTGAACAAATACAAAAAGGTGGAGCGAGTAAATATCATGAAAAAAATGCTAAACAAGGGAAACTATTTGTTCGTCACCGTTTAGAGTTATTATTTGATGATGGTGTTGAGCTAGAAGATGCTTTATTTGCCAATAATATGGCAGATGATTTGCCAGCTGACGGAGTTGTCACTGCGGTAGGAAAAATTCATGGTCAAGTCGTTTGTGTTATGGCTAATGATTCCACTGTCAAAGCCGGTTCATGGGGTGCTAGAACGGTAGAGAAGATACTAAGAATACAAGAAACAGCAGAAAAACTAAATGTACCACTTATCTATTTGGTGGATTCAGCAGGTGCAAGAATTACAGATCAGGTGGAAATGTTTCCAGGACGTCGTGGTGCAGGGAGGATTTTCTATAATCAAGTAAAATTATCAGGGAAGATTCCACAAATCTGTATCATGTTTGGTCCGTCAGCAGCTGGTGGTGCGTATATTCCAGCTTTTTGTGACATCGTCATCATGGTAGAAGGTAATGCTTCAATGTATCTAGGATCTCCTAGAATGGCAGAGATGGTGATCGGTGAAAAAACAACATTAGAAGAAATGGGTGGAGCTAGAATGCACTGCTCTGTCTCTGGTGTTGGAGATATACTTGCTAGTTCAGAAGAAGAAGCAATCAGTTTAACGAGGGATTATATTACATACTTTCCTGCAAATTATTCAGAAAAGCCATCAGTGAAAGAGGCGATTTCGCCAAAACAGTTTGAAAAAACACTTGAAGAGATCATACCTAAAAACCAGAATGTCCCGTTTAATATGTATGACTTAATTAATAGAATTATTGATGAGGACAGTTTCTTTGAAATTAAAAAGTTATTTGCTTCTGAATTAATCACTGGGTTTGCACGAATGAATGGACAATCCATTGCAATCATCGCAAATCAACCGAGTGTAAAAGGTGGGGTTCTTTTTCATGACTCTTCCGATAAAGCAGCAAAATTTATTACATTAGCTGATGCTTTTAATATACCACTTTTATTTTTAGCAGATGTACCAGGATTTATGATCGGTACAAAAGTTGAAAGAGCAGGGATTATTCGACATGGTGCCAAATTGATTGCTGCAATGTCTGAAGCAACTGTTCCAAAGATATCGATCATTGTTAGAAAAGCGTATGGAGCTGGTTTATATGCAATGGCAGGACCATCTTTTGAACCAGATTGTTGCCTTGCACTTCCAACTGCTCAAATTGCTGTAATGGGACCTGAGGCAGCTGTGAATGCCGTATATGCAAACAAAATAGCTGAATTACCTGAGGAAGAAAGAGCTGCTTTTATAGAGAAAAAGCGCGAAGAATATCGTGAAGATATAGATATATATAGATTAGCATCGGAAATGATAATAGATGGTATTGTTCCTGCAAATTTATTACGTGGCGAGTTAATAAATCGGTTTGAAACCTATATGTCAAAATATATGGTGTTCACAAATCGTAAACATCCGGTGTATCCTGTGTAAGAAAATGAAATTATAAGGATTTGTATATCTAATAACTAATTTTTGATTCATAGTTTAAATGAAAGCCATCATGGTAAAACATGATGGCTTTCATTATTATTGTTAATTACTACGTTTTTCAATTATATTAAATGTAGTAAAGTGGGAATAATGCAAAATAGGAATCAGCATCTAAGAAAGGAAGTTTTATTATTCAAAAAAAACATCGAATCATTATCCTGACACTATTAGTAACCTATACATCTTTAATCATCTTCTTTATGTTTTTTGGATTTGGAAGATCTACGGTAGATGGAAGACAGGAATATATTTTTAATCTAATTCCTACTGGAATTCCTTTGCAACTTCCTTATTTCGGACTTCCCCAAGAGACTTTTAACTTTACATTATGGCTTTTCGATTTTGGTAATTTTGCTGTTTTCATCCCTTTTGGAATATTAATTCCATTGCTCTTTCGTTTTAACTTTATTCAATTTATCGTATTATTTTGCTTTTCTATTCTTATACTGGAAACCTTACAAACGTTAACTTTTCTTGGAAGTTTTGATATAAACGATGTGATTGTAAATACACTTGGGGCTACTGTAGGTTTTTTTGCTTATAAAATTGGGATTCGTTCAAACAACATTTTAAAAAACGTTGTTATCACAGGTATAACAATAGTTATCTTATCCATTGGGGTACTGGTTATTGCAGATGTATTTAACCCATCACCAAGCGTTATAGCACTACACAAATTAAATGAAAATCAAGGCAATTTACCTGATGACAATAATCTCCCTAGCTTTGAAGTTGCAGAAGAAAATATAAATCCTAAATTAAATGTGTATAGTAGTAAAGGTGAAAATTACAATCAGTATACATATCAACTAGATGGTAAGTATGCACAACTTACTGGTTTTGTTGGCATCCCTGACGATGTTAGTAACTATCATGGAAATGTAGTTATTTCTGTTGATGGGGAAGAAAGGATGAATCAATCCTTTACTGATGATAAAGATACATCTCCGTCACCTCCAGGCTATTTTACAATTGGGTTAGAGAATGCAAATGAGCTTAATATAACGTTCAATGATTCAAATGTATTGTTATGGGATGTTACACTTCTGGAATTTTAGAGTAAGGAGCTACCCTATATAAGAAAAAATATATTATGTTATTTAATTAATAGTTTGATTTAAGCCATCAAGGATCATCCATGATGGTAACTACGTAGACTCGTTTATCTGAGAATGTTCTTTATAATTAGAAACATTATTTGTAGTGAGAAGTATTAATATACTAGATAAAAAAATACGAATGATTTTACAAACAAATAGAATATTAAAAATATAACTGGTTTAGTGGGGGAACGAATTTGAAAAAGAGTATTTTTTGGCTAGGTATTACGATTTGTATTTTAAGTTTCTTAGGTAATTATTTATTTTTTCAATCAGAACAACTTACAGAACCTATTTTTTTAGATCACTATTATGATTTTGAGAATTATAATGACAATGATATCGACCTAACATTTTATTATTTAACCAATAAAAAAGATACTTTTAGAATCAAAAATGCTTTGATTAACGGTATTGAAGTATATCCAGTTTCATATGATGGTTTTTCAATGTGGTCTAACAATACACAACACTATGAAGAAGAGTTTATACATCATTACTTAAAGTCTGTAACTTTCTCCATACCTTATAGCTCTATATCATCTTTTGAAAATTTAGAAGATATATGGTCGTTTGAAAACATGATCGTATCCTTTTATGATCATCCAGATCTCAATGCGGAGATTGGTAAAGTAAATATTTACACAAGACAATCAGAAATCAGTATAGTAAAAACCCAAGTTGCTGGAAGTAGCAACCAGCATCGAGAATTTAAAATTTTGACCGCACTACAGTCGTTGAACATAAGCAACATCACTGTTCCTTTTGAAGAACAACTGAAAGATGAAGTAGAAATTAAAGTAGATCTAAATCAAGAAAAATTGAAGCAATTAGAAGCTATCAAATCAGGAGGAGATACTCCTGCTTGGTTTGATGATAGAAAAAAAGATTGGAATGAATTAGAAGGTGTATCTACTGAAGAGCAATTATTTCCTATTAAAATAAAGGAGGGAGATTGGTTGCAATTGCAAATGGCATTCAATCCAAATCATACAAGCTATTTTCGCTTCGGAATTCGTATTGAAGGTGTTAAAGAAAATGGGAAACCCTTTGTAGAGCGTGCACTTATTAACGATTCTCCCCATTTAAGTCAAAAGAATATTAATGAAATTATAGAAGCAAAGCAAGGAGCGGATTCAGAATGAGTCAAGCTTTTAACAAAATGTTCTGATTAATACTTCAGGTCAAGTTCCGATTCTATTTGAATGGTCTATCTATTACACGTTTCTAGAGCTCTTAAACTTAATTTTAGTTTATTTTATTTTTCAGTTGATGATGGACATTGTAAGTAAGTGGGGTGAAAAAACATTAATTAGAAGAACTGCTAATACTTTTAAGTTTTATGTATCATTGACTCTAATATTGATCCTTTTACAAACATTTATGATGAATATGACAAGAGACTTATTATTCACATATGTCTTCGTGGCATCTATTATTGGCATCATTCTGGAAATTACTCTATTAATCTTGTTGCGAAAATATAGAAATATTAAAATTGTTATTTAACAACTTTAGCTTTCATTGCCTCCTCGATAAAAACTTTAACAGCAGGAGACATGTGTTTAAAGGATCGTACTGCTAAACCAATTTGGAGTTGCATTCGTGGGCTCAGTGGAATAACATGGACTCCTGTTAAGTTTTTTGGTAAAGCCATTTCTGGCAAAATCGTAATCCCCACTCCCTCTTGAACCATAGAAATAATCGTGTTGATATCCCAAATTTCAAACTTGATATTTGGGACTTTACCACTGGTACTAAAGAAATCTTTGATGTAAATTTCACATCCTCCTCTTGGCATAATAATGGGTTCAAAACTGAGCTGCTCAGCACAAACGGCCGCTTCTGCAGTTAATGGGTGATGAATTGGAAACATAGCACTAAAATGATCTGTTATTAGAGGAACAGTATCAAAATTTTTATTGGGAAGGGTGATAAAACCCGTATCAATTGTTCCTGAGACTAGCCAATGTTTGATTTCTTCACACGACCCTTGTTGTATGTCCAACTCTATTCCTGGATATAAATTATGAAAGGCACCTATAATCTTAGGAGGTAAATTAGTAGGACAACTAGGAAAACATCCTATTTTCAACGACCCAATTTTCAAGCCTTTTATGTCTGCTGCTTCTTGTTTTACACATTCCAGATGATAAAGGCTCTCTTGGATATGGGGGAGTAACCGCTTTCCTATATCTGTTAAATAAACCCCATTTCGTCCTCTCGTCAATAAAGTAAACCCTAATTCCTTCTCCAGTCCTGCAATCGCATGGCTTATATTTGACTGTGTTAAGTGAAGAGCTTTTGCAGCCTGTGTAAATGTTCCTAATTCAACAACTTTAATAAAGATTTCAAGTTGCAAATATGTCATGTTGTCCTACCCCCAAAAAGTAATGGAACGTATTCTATCATCTATCTCAATTGAAGCAGAGCAGATTCTAAATTCTTTTAAAATATTATACTTCATAATTCTGATAATTCAAACAATGATTACTTACTGTATTAAATACTAAAAATTTCGTCCTTTTAGAATAAGTGAAAATAGACACCCCTACAGGTGTCTATCCTTGTCATAGGTTAGAAAGGTAGAGGCAAGGGTGGTTCTGGGGATGGTATTGGAATTATGGGTGAAGGTGGTTGTGGTAAAGGGGGGAATGGTATTGGAAAAGGTGATACAAACCATTCGCAAGGTCCATCATAACCGGGTGGCTCTTGCCCGCAATAAGGAAAGCTTGGAGATGGGATATTTGGTTCAAATAGATGCAAGAGGTTATGTGTTTCATCATCAAGATCTGATTCATGGGCAAATACTGGACTAACAGAAGAAAAAACCATAGTAAAAGTTAATAAAGCGATCAATAGTTTTCTAGACATTTTGTTATTCATAATGTTACCTCCTAAATAAGTAATAATTGTGGATATGTGTTAATTACACGTCTCTCTTTGCTAAAATAATACTAGATAATTTATGATTAATAAAATGAATATTCTTTATATTAAGTATTGATTTTATTCATACAATCCATCTTAAGCTAGCCGTTTAATATGATATTATTTAATAGATAAAACAAACCTCATCAACTGAAGAAGTTAATGAGGTTGTTTCATATGGAACGCAAGTATTAAATTGGATTAAATAAGTTCCTCATGATCTGCAAAGAAACTAGAAATTGCTAAGGAAGCGGCCCCTAACGCTGCAGATTTTGTCCCAAGATCTGAAAAGATGACTTCTGTGTTTTGCAAATGGTAGGTTAACGCTCTTTTCTCTACCGTGGATAGTATAGTATCCTTCATCCATGGCTCAGCAGTACTTAACCGACCTCCAACAATGATTAACTCTGGGTTGAAAATGTTTATAATGTTAGAAATACCGATGCCTAAATAAGTACCTACTTTATTGAATTTTCCAATCACTAAGTGGTCATCTTGAGTAGCTAGCTGTACATATTGTTGAAGTTTATGCTCATCTTGAGATAAGGATTGGTTTTGATTTAATAAAGCTTTTTCTGAAGCATATAATTCCCAACAGCCCGTGTTCCCACAGCTGCATTGTTCACCGCCCGCTTCAATTGTCATATGACCTAATTCTCCTGCATAACCTGAGAAACCACGATAGATCTCGTTCTTCAATATCATCCCAGTTCCTATGCCGATCCCAGCACTAATATAAATTAAGTTTTCTATGTTTTTACCTTTCCCATACTCTTTTTCTCCTAATGCACCTGCATTGGCTTCGTTATCGATGACGATGGGGATCTTAAATTTTTCAAATAAAACTTGTTTAAGTTGTACATCTTTCCATCCTAAATTCGGAGCGTGTAGGATGGTCCCTTGATCATTTACTATACCGGGAACACCAATGCCAATTCCGATAATTCCATATGGACTTTTAGGTGTTTTTTGAATTAGATCACGAATACTTTCAACCAATGTAGATAAAACGGCATTCGTTGAAAGTGCTTGAATAGAGTGTTTTTGTTTCAGAATAATGTTTCCAGATAAATCCGTAACCATAGATAATATATAATTCACACCTAGGTCAACCCCGATGGCATAACCTGCTTGATTATTAAATAGTAACATCACAGGTTTTCTGCCACCGCTGGATTTTCCAGGTCCTGCTTCATAGGCGAAATCGCTTTCTATCAATTCATTAACGAGCGCTGAAACAGTACCTTTATTTAATCCTGTTTTTTCAGAAATCTCAGCTCGAGATATCATTTTATGATTTTTTATCTCATCTAAGACGATGGATTTATTTATTTTTTTAATTAAATTTTGATCGCCTGTAATCTTCATAATACACCTCAAAGTTAGATATTCATTAATATTAACATGAAATGGAAGGAAAATATACAACTTTGTTTAGTGAATAGACAAAGTGAATTTTTGATGATAAAATAAAATCATCAAAAGTACATCAAAAAACAAACATTAAATCACTATATAAATAAATCATACTAAAATGTGATGGAGGGGTTTTGAATATGAGTATATTTAATAACGTTCCGAAAATTCAGTTTGAAGGAAAAGATTCCAAGAATCCATTTGCTTTTAAACACTATGATGCTGCTGAAGTTGTATTGGGTAAAACAATGGAAGAGCATCTCAGGTTTGCATGCTCCTATTGGCATACGTTTACAGGAACAGGTGCTGATCCTTTTGGTTCTGAAACGATGCTGCGTCCTTGGAATAGTCATAGCGGTGTGAGTTTGGCAAAAGCAAGAGTAGAGGCAGCATTTGAGTTTTTTGAAAAATTAGGGATGCCATATTTCTGTTTTCATGATCGAGATATTTCGCCAGAAGGAAACAGTTTAAAAGAAACAAACGAAATTTTAGATCAAATCGTGAATGAAATACAAGACCAAATGAAAACAAGTAATGTGAAGTTATTATGGAATACAGCGAATATGTTTACAAATCCAAGATTTGTTCATGGAGCAGCAACGACAAACAATGCAGATGTATATGCTTATGCTGCAGCACAAGTGAAGAAGGGGCTTGAAACAGCAGTTCAACTAGGATCAGAAAACTATGTGTTCTGGGGTGGACGTGAAGGATATGAATCCTTATTATATACAGACATGGAATTTGAGTTGGATAATCTAGCAAGATTTTATCATATGGCAATTGACTATGCGAAGGAAATTGGATTTACAGGACAATTTTTAATTGAACCAAAACCAAAAGAACCTTCAAAACATCAATATGATTTTGATGCAGCTACTACGATTGCCTTTTTACAAAAATACGATTTACAGAATCACTTTAAATTAAACTTAGAAGCGAATCATGCGACTTTAGCTGGTCATACGTTTGAACATGAATTAAGAGTAGCTCGAATCAATGGCATGCTTGGTTCGATTGATGCCAATCAAGGCGACTTATTACTAGGGTGGGATACAGATGAATTTCCAACTGATTTATATTCTGTAACCCTAGCTATGTATGAAATTCTTAAAAATGACGGATTAGGATCAGGTGGAGTGAATTTTGATGCAAAAGTTAGAAGAGCATCTATGGATCCCGAGGACTTATTTTATGCACATATTGCAGGTATGGACAGTTTTGCAAGAGGATTGAAATCAGCTGGAAAATTAATTGAAGAACGCGTTCTAGATGATGTGATTGAAAATCGTTATGATAGCTTTAAAAGTGGCATTGGTTTAGATGTCGTTTCTGGTAAAGCGAACTTCCACACACTTGAACAATATGCTTTACAAAATAGCGAAACCAAAAATAAATCAGGTCGATTAGAACAACTTCGCGGAATCTTGAATGAATATATTTTTTAATTTAATATGTGTAGATAGCGATCACTGATAAACGTAAACTCCCTTTATTAACAGAGGGAGTTTTATGATTACAATAGGATGGTAATGAGCTGTATTTGATGGGTTAGGAGGAATAATTGGATGAAGTATGTTGTTGGTGTTGATTTAGGTACCAGTGCAGTGAAGGTTTTATTAGTGAATCAAGCAGGAGAAGTTTATGCTGAAAGCGCTAAGGAATATCCATTGATACAGGAAAAGTCAGGATATAGCGAACAAAACCCTGAGGATTGGGTAAAACAAACCATTTTAGCATTAAAGGAATTGGTTGATCATGTTAATGTTAGTACTGAAGATATAGAAGGAATTAGCTTTTCAGGGCAAATGCATGGGTTGGTTTTATTAGATGAACATCATGAAGTCATTCGAAATGCGATTCTTTGGAACGATACTAGGACGACGAAACAATGTGATGAGATCAAAGAAAAACTTGGAGAAAAGTTATTAAAAGTTACTAAGAATCCTGCACTAGAAGGTTTTACAGTGCCTAAAATTTTATGGGTACAAGAAAACCAACCTGAGTTTTATGAAAAAGCGACAGTATTTTTATTACCTAAGGATTATTTGAGATATCGTTTAACGGGACAAATTCATATGGATTATTCTGATGCAGCAGGCACTTTATTATTAGATGTTGTGAATAAAGAGTGGAGTAAGGAAATTTGTGAAATTTTAAATGTAGATATTGATCTATGTCCTCCATTAGTAGAGTCTCACGCCTTTGTAGGGAATCTATTGCCGGAAATTGTTGAACAAACAGGTTTAAACCAGAAGACGAAAATCTTTGCCGGTGGGGCAGATAATGCATGTGGAGCAATTGGTGCTGGAATTTTAACACAAGGTGTAGGTTTATGCAGCATTGGAACTTCTGGTGTGATTTTATCTTATGAGGAAGATCGCAACAGGGATGTTGAGGGAAAGGTTCACTTCTTTAATCATGGTAAAGAAGATGCATACTATGTGATGGGTGTTACCCTTTCAGCAGGACACAGCTTAAGCTGGTTTAAAGACACTTTTGCTTCTTCTGAAAGTTTTGAAGATGTGGTGGAAAATGTTATTAATGTACCTATAGGAGCTAACGGCCTTTTATTTACACCTTATTTAGTGGGTGAACGTACACCTCATGCAGATGCTGTGATCCGTGGTAGTTTTATTGGTATGGATAGCTCGCATAAGAGAGATGATTTTGTCCGATCCATAATGGAGGGCATCACATTTTCTTTAAATGAATCGATAACCTTGTTTAGAAATGCTGGGAAAAAAGTGGATAAAATGATATCGATAGGCGGCGGAGCTAAAAACGATAGTTGGCTACAGATGCAAGCCGATATTTTTAACACCGAAATATTCAAGTTAGAAAATGAACAAGGACCAGGTATGGGGGCAGCAATGTTAGCAGCACTTGGTTGTGAGTGGTTTACTTCTTTAGAGGATTGTTCAAATCAGTTCATTCAAATTTCAAAAAGCTTTCAACCTATTGACGATCATGTAAACAAATATGAACAATTATATGAAGTATTTACAGCTATTTATCCTCAGACTAAGGAATTGAATGAAAAACTTAAACCTTTTAGAGCTTAGAATAGTGAGTTTAATATGGTTAGCACACTACTCTTGCAATAAACCTGTTATTTAAAGTATGCTTAAAGGTAGAGAAAAACGATAAAAAAGTTAGATTGAATAGGAGGAGAATAGTTTGAAAAAGCTTCAATTTGATTACAGTAACGCACAACCATACTTACAGCAACACGAAGTGGATTATTTAGAAAACGCTGTGCAATTAGCACACAATCAGCTCCATGAAAAAACTGGCGCAGGATCTGATTACTTAGGTTGGATTGATCTACCTACAAATTATGACAAAGAAGAATTCTCACGAATTAGGAAAGCGGCAGCAAAGATCCAATCCGATTCAGAAGTACTAATAGTCATTGGAATCGGTGGCTCTTATTTAGGTGCAAGAGCTGCGATTGAAATGTTATCGCACAGTTTTTATAACAACCTTACAAAGGACGCTCGTAAAACACCTGAGGTTTACTTTGCAGGGAATAATATCAGTTCTACATATATCACACATTTATTGGAGCTTATCGGTGATCGTGATTTTTCAGTAAATGTTATTTCTAAATCTGGTACTACAACGGAGCCAGCAATTGCATTCCGTATTTTTAGAGAAGTACTAGAAAATAAATATGGTAAAGAGGAAGCACGCAGCCGTATTTATGCAACAACAGATAAGGAAAAAGGAGCTTTGAAAAAGCTATCTACAGAAGAAGGTTATGAAACTTTTGTCATTCCTGATGATGTTGGTGGAAGATATTCCGTATTAACGGCAGTAGGATTATTACCGATTGCAACGGCGGGCATTGATATTGAAGACATGATGAATGGTGCTACTGAAGCACAGAAGGAATTTAGCAATCCAAATCTAAAAGAAAATTTAAGTTATCAGTATGCAGCTGTAAGAAATGCTTTATATCGCAAAGGTAAAGCGATTGAAATTTTGGTAAATTATGAACCTTCACTACATTATGTTTCTGAATGGTGGAAGCAGTTGTACGGAGAAAGCGAAGGAAAAGACCACAAAGGGATTTACCCAGCATCCGTAGATTTCTCTGCTGATCTTCACTCCATGGGACAATTTATTCAAGAAGGAACTAGAAACCTGTTTGAAACGGTTATTCAAGTTGAAAAGCCAACTGCTGAAATCGAAATCAAAGCAGATAAAGATAACTTAGACGGATTAAACTTTTTAACTGGCAAAACGATTGATTTTGTAAACAAAAAGGCGTTTCAAGGTACGATGTTAGCACATACAGATGGTGGAGTGCCTAACTTAATCGTAACGATTCCTGAGATTTCTCCTTATTGGTTTGGTTACTTAGCATACTTTTTTGAAAAAGCGTGCGGTATTAGCGGATATCTAATGGGTGTAAATCCATTTGATCAACCTGGGGTAGAAGCATATAAGAAAAATATGTTTGCTTTATTAGGGAAACCAGGGTTTGAAAAAGAAAAAGAGGAATTAGAATCCCGTCTAACTGAATAAAAGGTTTGAGAGGTTTCTTAAGAAATTTTTCTTTTTTAACATACTTATGGAGCAGTTCACTCTTGTGGACTGCTTTTTGATGAAAAGGAGGTTATGCAGATGGAATTAGATTCATATAAAACATTGAAACAATCAGGTTCAGCAGAAGTTGTCATCAAAAAATCTAGGTTTATTGGACATGCAACACCAGTAACATCTGAAGAAAAAGCGATTGAGTTTATTGCTAAAATTCGAAAAGAACATTCTGCTGCAACACATAACTGTTTTGCTTATATTGTTGGAGAGAGGGATCAATTTCAGAAACAGTCAGATGATGGGGAACCAAGTGGAACCGCTGGAAGACCCATTTTAGAAGTGATTAAAAATCAAGGTTTGAAAAATATTGCAGTAGTTGTGACACGATATTATGGTGGAATTATGCTTGGAGCTGGCGGTCTTATTCGAGCTTATACAGAGGGAGCGGTTGTTGGAATTGAAGCGTCACAACCCATCACCAAGAAACTTCACCAAGAAGTTAACGTAGAAGTGGATTATACTTGGCATGGAAAAGTGGAGAATGAATTACGTAATCGTGATATGATGATAAAGGATATTCTGTTTACAGATAAAGTAACTCTTGTATGTTTACCACTAGCTGTTGAATTAGAACAGTTCATCGCAAATATGGTTGATTTTACACAAGGACAAGGTAAAGTTACACAAGGTGAACAGCAATATATTGATCATTCTATATAAATATTTCAAAAAAGAATGATATTAACTACACTGAAATTAACTAATAGTAATACGAGGACAAACTTATGAACTTTCGATTTTGGATACTCATTGGCATTGTAGCCATATCAGGATTTAATCAAGGATTACTACTTCCTTTAATTGCAATTATATTTGAAAATGATGGTGTTTCTTCTTCTATTAATGGGCTGAACGCAGCTGCATTATATATTGGGATTTTATTTATTACACCTTTTATGGAACCCCAACTAAGGAAATATGGGTATAAACCAATTATTATTTTTGGAGGTTTGCTCATTATCGTATCCTTGGCACTATTTCCGTTATGGAAAACATTTTGGTTTTGGTTTGTGTTACGTTTCATCATCGGTATTGGTGATCATGCTCTTCATTTTTCAACACAAACATGGATTACTACAACATCAGCAGCCAATAAACGTGGTCGGAATATCTCATTATATGGGCTTTCCTTTGGCATTGGGTTAGCAGTTGGACCTTTAATGACACCTCTCGTTCAAATCAGTGAGGCACTCCCTTTTATGTTGTCTTCCTTATTATGTTTTATAGCTTGGATGTTGATTTTCATATTAAAGAATGAACATCCAGAGCAAACGAATGAGTCCGATTCGTTTAGAGAAATGATGAATCGATTTTCAAAAGCATGGAAATATGGATGGGTAGCCATTCTACCTCCACTTGGGTATGGCTTTTTAGAGGCTTCGTTGAATGGGAGTTTTCCAGTGTATGGACTTCGCATAGGGTTTGATGTTGAAAATATATCTTTTCTACTTTTTGCATTTGCTCTGGGTGCGATCGTATTTCAGCTTCCCCTTGGGATGTTAAGTGACAAGGTTGGTAGAAGAAATGTATTAATTACGATTTTATTGCTAGGGATGATTAGCTTTTCAATTGCTAGTTTACTAGAGCACTCATTATCTGCACTGACAATTTGTTTATTTATCGCTGGAATGGTTGTTGGATCAACCTTTTCATTAGGGATAAGTTATATGACTGATTTATTACCTAAAAATTTGTTGCCCGCGGGGAATTTGTTATGTGGTGTAGCTTATAGTGTAGGCAGCTTAGCAGGACCTTATTTTGGAGGTATTATCATTCAATATTTTAAATCAATCAGCTTTTTCCATATCGTAGCCTTTGTTTTGTTTTTATTATTGATAGCGGTGGTATCTTTCAGACAGCAGAATACGACTAAATCTGAACAGCCTATGTATAAAAAATCCGTGAACACTCCATGACTTTAAATTTTAAAATTTTTCTTTTTTTTAGCATATTTTTCATATACAGTCACTATAAGTTACTGTATACTATAAATAAAAACATGTTGTAAACGATTACATTTTGTATACGTAATCGTATAACTCCAAGTAATGAGAAACCTACTAAGAATTTGATAAGAAAGAGGTGAATGCAGCTTTAACACAGTATTGAAATCGATTTCAATAGGTAGTTAAATTCAAATTTTTTGGGAGGTATATATTTGAAAAAGTTAAGTATGATTTTATTGTCATTATCCCTTATTCTTGTTGTTTTTCCATTAACATCTTTAGGTTTTAATGGTGAAGTGAATGTAGGTCAAGGAAGTTATTCCGACATCTTACCCCCAGGCGCAACGAATATACAATCAGCGATATATAAAACTTCGAATGTTACGGGACCTATGCCAACAAACGACTGGTGGAGCTCAACAGCTTTTCAGGCTTACTCTGAAAGGCAATATCCACATCCACTAGCTGTATGGAATCAATCAGGAGGCTTAAGAATTTTTAACCCTTCTCCAGAAATTGAAGGTTTAAATGGATTTATTAAAGGCTGGATGGGGGAAGTAGATGGGAACGACTTTACAGTTGGGCATAGTAATGTTGGTGCGTTCCCAGATACAAAAGTAGATAGTTATAGTGATTGGTTTGTTAGCAATTTATTTGCAAGTGGTTCAAATACGATGAAAGTATCTTATGGTCATGGATCTCCATATGTTTATTTTACTTATTCAGGTGGGAATCCTAGATTAACGTTTCCGGGTACGCCATCGGTATGGTCTGGAAATGCTAACAGTCCTGTCTTAGGAATTACGATTAATAATAGACATTATGCTTTATTTGGTCCTTCTGGTTCCACATGGTCAGGAATTGGAAGTTCCACTTTAACGAACAACTTAAATGGAAACGATTACTTTTCAATTGCCGCGCTTCCAGACAATTCAACATCAACACTAAATAAATTTACACAATATGCATATTCTCATGTTACAGATACATTGATATCTTGGTCTTACAATGAAAATACGAGTCAGGTCACAACAACTTATACTTATACAACAAATCAAAAGGAAGGCTCTCAAACAGGTACTATTTTTGCTCTATATCCTCATCAATGGAAACATACCTCAAAGTCATTACTGAGTTATTCTTACGATTCAGTGCGCGGAACGATGAAGGTGGCAGAAGGGGATTCATTCCAAACTAATATGACGTTCACTGGGGTGATACCAGCTATTCCTGATTTAGGAACTTATGATATGTCTGTCTTAGCGGGATACGTGAATGAAGCTGAAGGTGAGGTTTACTCAGGTCTCATTGATACGTATTGGGTAGGAAAACGTTTAGGCAAAATGACTACTTTAGCAACGATAGCAGACCAAGTAGGAGATACAACCGCATCGAATCAGTTTAGAAATGAGATTAAAGACAGATTAGAAGATTGGTTTACAGCTAGTGAACCAGGTGGGAATTTGGGAAGTACTGAAGTATTTTATTATAACGATAATTGGGGTACGATGTTTGGTTATCCAGATAGTTATGGATCTGTAACGGATTTAAATGACCATCATTTTCATTACGGATATTTTATTCGCTCTGCAGCAGAAATTGCCAGGGTAGATTCAAACTGGTCTTCATCATCCAATTGGGGAGGTATGGTAGATTTATTGATTCGTGATATTGCGAGTGATGATCGTAACGATACCATGTTTCCTTTCTTGAGAAATTTTGATATTTATGCCGGACATTCTTGGGCTTCAGGTAATGCCAACTTTGGAGATGGCAACAATAATGAATCTTCTTCTGAGGGCATGAATGCTTGGACAGGAATGATTTTATGGGGTGAGGCCACGGGTGATACGGCTCTCCGTGATTTAGGAATTTACCTTTATACAACGGAAATGAATGCGATTAATGAATACTGGTTTGATGTGTCGGGTGAAAATCATCATGCTGGTTTTAATCGAGAGACAGCGAGTATGTTATGGGGAGGAAAAACCGTTGGTGATGGTGTTTGGTGGACTGGGAACCCTGAAGAAATCCATGGCATCAATTGGCTTCCATTCCAGTCAGGATCGTTATATTTAACGCAATTCCCAGCTTATACAGAATTGAATTACAATGCTTTAATTAATGAGAATCAAGGTACGAATTGGGATGCTTGGGAAGATCTCATTTGGATGTATCGAGCGATAGAAGACCCAGCCGATGCACTAAGTCAATACAATGCAAGAGCCAATGTATTCACACCAGAAGCAGGGAATTCTAAAGCCAATACTTATCACTGGATTCATAATTTAAATGCAATTGGAACAGTTGATACTTCTATTACAGCAGATTATCCTTTATATGCAGTGTTTAAAAAAGGAAATACTAATACGTATATTGCTTACAATATGTCAAATAGCGTGAAAACAGTAAACTTCTCTGATGGCACTTCCATTGTTGTTCAACCAAATAGCTTTAATACTGGAAATGGGCAAGCGGATACCACACCTCCAAGTCAACCAACAAATGTTACGGTTACGGGAAGCACTTCAAGCAGTATAAGTTTATCTTGGAATGCATCTACAGATAATGTGGGTGTGACTGGATATGATGTGTATCGCGATGGCAGTTTTGCAGGAACATCTAATTCAACAACTTATAATGATAATGGTCTTACAGCAAGCACAACCTATACTTACACAGTAGTAGCAAAGGATGGAGCTGGAAATGCATCTACTGCAAGTAGCTCAGTTCAAGGTACAACAGATCAATCAAATGATCAGACGCCTCCAAGTCAACCTGGAAATGTAGCGGTAACGGGAACCACATCAGATAGTGTAAGTTTATCTTGGAATGCATCTACAGATAATGAAGGAGTTACAGGTTATGAAGTGTATCGAGATGGCAGTTTAGCTGGAACATCAACTACTACGAGTTATACTGATAATGGTCTAACAGCCAATACGACGTATAGTTACACAGTCATTGCAAAGGATGCAGCAGGAAACTCCTCTACTGCTAGTAGTGCTGTTCAAGCGACAACAAGTGATGTTGGATCTGGTAACGTCATTATTGAGAACGATTACACAATTGAAATGGTGGAAACAAACGCTAGTACGGCATTATTTAAATTCACTCCTACATCAGGAACATCCAATTTTGTTGATTTTCATTATAAAGTCAACAATGGTGGACAAATCAATGTAGGGACAGTTAATAATGGTGGTGTATGGGAATATACAATTACTGGACTGAGTCAAGGAGATTTGATTGATTTCAACTATACGTATACCATTGGTATGCCAGCATATAACTCTCCTGATTATCAATTTACATTTGGCTCTGGAGGCGGTGGTCAGCCAGACACAACACCTCCTACAACACCATCATTAAGTTCAACAGGTCAATCAGATACGACAGTAGATCTTTCTTGGTCAGCATCAACGGATAATGTTGGAGTTACAGGATACAAGGTATATCGAGATGGATCAGAAGTAGGTTCAACATCCTCAACTTCTTTCCAAGATACAGGACTTTCTTCTTCAACCTCGTATAATTACACAGTGAGAGCTTTGGATGCTGCTGGAAATGAATCAGCTTCAAGTAATACAGTAACAGTAACAACGGATGCTCCATCTGGAAATACTATTATTGTTACAGATGATTATACAATTGAAATACAAAACTTAAATTCAACAAGTGCACTGTTTAAGTTTACACCAAATGCAGGATCTAACTTTGTAGACTTACATTACAATGTGGATAATGGGGGTCAACTTAATGTTGCTACTTCTAACAATGGCGGTACATGGGAGTACACAGTGAATGGCTTAAATTCGGGCAGTCACGTAGACTTTTTCTATACATTTACAATTGGTACTCCAGCCTATGATACTCCGCCTTATGGATATGATCATTAAACAACATATAGGGTATCTATAACTGAGCCTACTAAAAGGAAAAGCGATTTAATGTTATATTGACGTAATTAATACAAAAAAATTAACATGAATAGTGGAAAAACAAAAGAGGGATCCTTTAAGGTCCCTCTTTTGTTTTTCACTTAATAATTTATATACACGTCCATAAGGTAACCTCAGCATTATACATGAAAATTTATAATTATAAGGAAATATAAGATAATTAAAGGAAAATAGTTCTAAATCATAAATGTATACGCTTCATTCAATAAATACAGCTGTATATTCAATTTTACTATATTAAATCATGTGAACTATAATGACATAGAAAAGAAAGTATGGCCAGCTTTCAAACCAAAAATTAGGAGGATTTATATGTTTACATTTTTAACCAAGAAAAAAATGGTAGTATTGCTGACATCACTTATGATGATTATTGCTAGTATTTCTCCTTCATTAGCTACTGAAACAACAGAAATAGAAGCACCAACAAATTTACAAACTAGTATATCAACAAACTTAGAATATTCTAAAATTGTTTTAAACTGGGATTATTCTGATTTATCGAATATTGATCATTTCAATGTTTACTCTAGTGTTGATCTAAATGCAATGAGATTACATGCAGCGTATCCTACAACGACTGAATTTATTGATCCCCAAGGTGTTTATGCCAATACAACTCGTTATTATTATGTAACAGCAGTGGATGTAAACGGAAACGAATCAGAACCTTCTAATATTGCAACATTTAATGCAGGAAATTATACAAATTCTGGAAATATTTATATTGGCTGGAGTAAGGTAGATCCTAATGCAGGTGCGTACTGGGTAAGCCAAGGTTATCAAGCTGATTATGTCATCATGCATTATACTAAAAATGGTGTGCCGCAAAATGTAAAAATGTCAAGTGCAGGTGGTGGTTCTTGGGTGTTATCCTTTGGTAATATTCGTGAAATCTTAAATGTTAGCTTCACATGGCACATTGCAGGGTTTCAATATGATAGTGAGTAATATTGAAAAACTATGAAATTATAAATACATAAGATATTAATTTATAGTGAGTTAAAAAATTGAGATGTAATAGGGTTGCGAATTTGCAACCCTATATTTTTTTCGCAATAATATAACATATACTTAACATAAATAAAAAGGTATATGTGTAAAATACAAATTAATGTTAACTTAAAATAATTAACGATCATGTATACATGATATGCAATGAATGATTTTTGTATAAAAATACTCCCCTTCAAGGAATCAGATTATTTAAAATCTATCCACCTTTAGGGGAGCATATCAATTCTCATGGAATTTTTCAATTTCCCTCAAATTACAAAATTGGAAATTGAGTGTTGAATGCTATGTTTCGAACATATAACTTTTATTGCAATCCAGCTTTTTCCATGGCTTGATCCCAATTAGGAAAGTAGTAAAGGGCGTTTTTCATTAAATCGGGATGTGTTTTTTTTACACTTTTTTTGGCTAATGTTTCACCATTGTTATGTAATTCTACAATTTGAGTAAGCACTTCCTCAGGACTCATATTTGTTTCCAATACCTACTTCACATCCTTTTTATTTTATATATTATATTATCCATCATTTCTAAAGTGGAATTGATTTATTCAATTTTCTGTTTTTTAATTGTCATCGATTAAAACTTTATTTGATTTGATGAATATGAATGACTCAAAAGCTTTGCTTGCATGGAGATCGTTTGTTTCCATTTGAATTTGTGGATCACATCTTTCTAAACCATCCTCCTTCACCTGCTTCGCCTATAATTGTAACTATTGTACACTTATCCTCATATTAATATCATACATAGCACATTAAATAAAAAATGGAAGTGGTTGTCATCATGTTGATTTTTGATCAAGGGAAATTTGTACCTGAGAAAAAAGCGACTGTCAATGCAAGAAATAAAGCATTAAATTATGGTTTAGGATGCTTCGAAGGAATTAGAGCCTTTTGGAATGAAGACAAACAACAATTATTTATATTTCGAGTTAGAGATCATTACAAAAGATTTGAAAATTCAGGGGAAATAGTAACCGTCTTTGTCCCGTTTACCGTAGATGAATTAATTCGTGCAACTATTAAGTTATTACGAATAAATAAAATAAGGGAAGATGTATATATACGTCCACTTTGTATTAATGGAGAAAACTCCATCCCCCTTACCTTATTCAATACCTCTAATCGAGTATTCATTTTTGCTACGCCTCTTGATGTTGGAAAGCAAATTTTAAAGTTAAGTATTTCTTCTTGGAGGCGAAATAGCAGTAATGCCATTGCTCCACAAGCAAAAGCTACAGGTGCTTATATGAACTCCGCATTAGCTTCATCTGAAGCACAGCTTGCTGGTTTTGATGATGCCATCTTTCTAAATCAAGATGGCAAAGTCGTTGAAGCGCCAACAGATAATATTTTTATTGTGAAAAATAATACTTTATTTACACCCCCTATTTCAGACGATGTCCTGAAAGGGATTACTCGTGATACAGTAATAAAAATAGCTGAAAAAGAGTTTGGAATCAAAACGATTATAAAAAGTTTAGTGAGGTCACAGCTTTATACAGCTGATGAAGTATTCATCACTGGTACAGCAACGGGTATTAAAACTGTCGTACAAATAGATGAAAGAACGATTGGAACTGGCAAAGAAGGACCTGTTACTAGAAAAATTAAGGACTTATATAATCAAATTGTAAGAGGTAATGTTCCAAAATATAAGTTCTTTCTGACCCCAGTCTATAAAAAAAGATAACATAATTATAGTGATCTAACGCTACATGTACTCTTCACTTTTGTAGCATTATTTTTGTACATATCCTTCCTCTATAGCTTCCGTACACTATTAAACGATCACTTTCCTCTTGTATACTTTTTACGATGAGATATTATTCTATCCTTTGCATCCGCTCTTTCACTTTTTTCATTAAAATAGTATCTTGATACCACTGCACACTATCAATTTTTTTTGTTTTAAAACACTCAATATTGCAATAACACTCCAAGCTATAATTTCTGTGAATAAAGCTATGATATCTATGGAATAGTCCATTTTATTTAGAGCCCTCCCTTGTTGTATTGAGATAAATATCTTACTAGAGTCTACAAACATGATTTAATGGGGTTAACTTATCACCAGAAATAAAGCTCAAGCAAAAACGATGCTTGAGCTTTAAGAATAAATTAATTTTATAAAAAGAATTTGCTACATTGAGAATTACTTTTTTACAAACACAGCCACACTCTCAATTTGTGATGTATTAGGAAACATATCTACAGGTTGAATCCATTTGAGGTGGTAACCATTCCTTAATAGGTATGAACTATCTTTTGCTAAAGTTGATGGATTACAAGAAACATAAATGAATTTTTTTGTTTTTGCTCTTACTACTGACTGGAGTAGTTTATAGTCACATCCAGTACGAGGAGGATCAACAACAATCACATCAGGGCGAAATCCTTGATTCATCCATTTAGGCAGTAAGTTTTCAGATTTCCCTACATAAAATTGTGCGTTTTCAATTCCACTTAGTTTTGCATTTTTTTTAGCATCATTGATGGCTTCAGGAATTTCTTCAATCCCACGAACCTCTTTTACATAAGGTGCTAACCATAAACTTATCGTTCCTGTTCCACAATAAGCATCCACAATTTTTTCATGTCCTCTGATATCAGCGGCTTTTTTCACTGTGTTGTAAAGTTTAATCGTTTGCTCAGGATTCAATTGGAAAAATGCTCTTGGTGATAGAGAGAAATTTACATTTCCTAATGATTCTTTGATTTGTCTTCTTCCCCAAAGGATATTAGTTTTACTTCCAAAAATAATGGATGTTTTTGCAGAGTTAATATTCTGGGCTATCGTTGTAACTTCTGGAATATTTTCTCGAATTAACTCGATAAGTTGATCCAACTTAGGAACTTGTTCTTTTATTGTTACTAAAGTGAGTTGATTTTCATTGGACTTAAAACCTGTACGTACCACAATTGTTTTTAAGATCCCCTTATTATTCTTTTCATCATAAATGGGAATCCGTAGCTCTTGCACAATTTTCTTTGTTTCTTCAATAATATGATTGATCGTTGGATGATGAATAGGGCAACCTGTAATGTCCACTAACTGATGAGAGCGGGTTGAATAAAGCCCAGTCTGTACCGCACCTTTTTGAAAACCTACCTGATACTGTGCTTTATTTCGATAACCCCAAGGGTCCTCCATTCCGATGACAGGTCGAATATTTATTTTGGTTTTGTCTGTATAACGATTGAAGGATTCTCGAATGATATCCTCTTTTACATTTAACTGTTCTTTGTAGTCTAAATGCTGAAGCTGGCATCCTCCGCATTCTTCATAAATGGAACAATGAGGTTTCACACGATGTTCTGATTTTTGCTCGATTTCTACAAGTTCTGCTCTGATAAAGTTCGGTTGAATTTGTACTACTTTTGCTTTTACAACCTCATCAGGAAGAGCTCCTTCAATAAAAACCGCCTTCCTCTTGTAATACCCTACACCTTCACCATTAATACCGATCCTTTTAATAGTTACAACAAGTATCTCACCAGTTTTTAATTCTTGGGCTGCAGAGGTTGTGATGAATTTTTTCTTATTCTTTTCCATGACGTTTCTCTCCGTTTTACACTTTTATTTGAATTGGGTTTGTATTAATTATTTATTCTGCTTTACATCATAACAATGATAGGGTGGAAATACAATGGAGGGGGAGGTTGGGTTATTACGGGAAAAATATTTTTAGCTAGATAATTTATCAAGTATTACAACAAAACATCACTCTGATTTTTAGAGTGATGTTTTGTTGTAATTAATTATGTTGTAAAAATAAGGGTCAATTTGCTTTTTAATACTATTTAAGGTGAAAATGTAAATTTAATTATATATAAATATTTCCTTATCTCTATCAGAAAATATATACCTTATACTTTTTATCTTCCACTTACCATCTTCATTTATAAGATTTATTGAACTTTTTACTTTAATAAAAATTTCTTCATCTTTATTTGGATAATATAATTTCAAGGGAACCTCAACCTGATATCCGATCATATTATCTTCTATATCTTCAAAATATTGTTCAATTTTAACATTATCGTCTACTTTCATATTAAATTGTTGTGTTGAAGCAGCTTTTATATAGAGTCCCATAAGATTATATCTTGCAAACTGATCAAATCCTTCTGATGTAAAGTATGGCTCAAAATCATCCAACCACTCTGTCCATTTTTCAACTGTTACATTGTCCATAACATTCATATCCACTGTGTATAACTGGTCTGCAAACGCTTCGATTAATTCTCTTTGTTCCTTATCCTTATTTGTGAAATTAGTCATAAAATAAATTAAGGATACAATAAGACCTGAGAGGATCAATAAAGTAATAAACATTTTTCTTTTTGTCATTTGTCATACCTCCTAGTGAATTTTGTTAACAGAACTACATCTTTTGACGTTTAATTATAATTACGGAACACTTTTAAATGAGTTTCAATTTTTTCCATTTGGAAATTTGATATTTCAGTCCAATAGTCGCATTCTTTTCCTTCTATTTTTTCTGTTACAGTGAAAATGAAATTACAGAAGAAATAATAAATGAATTATCTGAGAAATATGATTTGGATTCCAGTAGAACTGAACCAGCATTAACTCAAGATAATTTGAAAGTTTACGAGGATTCAGCAGCAAAGAACGAAATGACCTTCATTACTAAATAATAAACATAAAACAAATCATCACTCCAATTTTTATAAGAGTGATGATTTGTTTTGAGAAAAGATATAAAAACCTATTACTGCAGTATACTTAAAAAAACAACAGTCCGTTATTTCCCTCTTATAACGGACTGTTGCCATGGGACATACATCCATTCAATATTTGATAGAATAGATGTATAATGTACCATTTTTTAACAACATTACCAATATAACATAGTTTATGCACTCGTGTAAATAATATTTGTGTGTCAATTAAGTGAAGACTTTACTTAATGATATATACAATCACTTTGCTCTTTGCAGTTGAAAAACTTCCTTCCCATTTTTAAAGATAGCTTGCAACAATGAGAACCAAACTGGGTAGTTAGGTCTTACACTTTTCCCTAAACCTATTCTTTCTATTTGTTGTGCATACCATGTAGTTTCCAGTAAAGAAATATCATCTATAAGTCTAATACCTGTTTGTTTAGGTTTAATATCTATTTTCTGTAGTTTGTTTAGGTTTAATAAATTCGGTAGATCTGGGCTGACAGCAAAAGGGCGGGCTAAACCTATAAAATCAGTTGCTTTAGAATGAAGTGCATTTTCCATTCCTTCTTTGCTTCTAAAACCACCTGTAACTAACAAAGGAATATTTACGGATTGACGGAGCTTTTCCGCAAAATCCAGAAAATAGGCTTCCCTTTTTTTAGTGCTTTCCTTAACATTACGACCTGTCATTTGAGGGCTTTCATATGACCCTCCTGAAATTTCTAACAGGTCAGCGCCTTCTTTTTCAAGGTGTGAAGCAACATAGATAGACTCTTCCTCCGTAAAACCAGCTTTCATGAAATCTGCTGAATTCATTTTTACTGCAATAGGAAAATCTCCGGTTGTTTGATTACGTATTTCTCTATAAATTTCAATTAAAAACTTCATTCTTCCATGAATATCACCACCCCATTCATCTTTGCGATGATTATGTCTAGGAGATAAAAACTGACTAATCAGATAACCGTGTGCAGCATGGATTTGAACACCCGAAAAACCTGCTTTTTGTGCAAGTTTGGCACTATAACCAAAACGTTGAATAATGTCTAATATCTCCTCATGTTTTAATTCTCTTGGTGGAGCAACAAAACGACCGATGTCTCCTTCTAATGGGATCGCCGAAGGAGCTACGGAATTATCCGTCATTCCTTTAAATGTCTGTTTACCTGGATGATTTAATTGCATCCAAAGCTGCGTATTGTTTTTTGTCCCTCTTTTTGCCCACGTTTCTAAAAAGGGAAGAACATCCTCATTCTCTACAACGATATTTCTGGGTTCTGCTAAAGCCTTCCGATCTACCATCACATGACCAGTGATCACAATCCCTGCTCCTCCATCCGCCCATTTTTCATACAATTTATATATTTTCTCATTCGGTTGAAAGTGAATATTGGCAAGGGCTTCACTCATTGCAGCTTTTACAATACGATTTTTTATTACCAACCCATTTTTTAATGTGAACTCTTCAAATAAAGGTGAATTCATTTTCCATCACGCTCCTGTTTGTATTCTATATTTTTATCTAAAATTTAAACTTAGACAGTCAATTGTTTGAACGTTCATTCAAATTTAAGCTAAAAAAATTTATTTATTGTTAGACAAGTAAGTTTCGAGCATATTTGCAAATGTTTCATAAGCTGAATCAGCTTCGAATTCTGGATCAACCATCATTTGCAATGATAATCCATCCATCACAGCGGTAATAATTCTTGCTAATCCTTTTATGTTTAGTTCTTCACTGATTGGAAGTCTGGATAGTTCATTTATCGTCTGCTCGCGATCCATCTTTGAACTTCGGGTTATTTCTTGAGCTCCTCTTTTTGAACGAAGGCCAATCGCAAATAACTCAAATCTTAAACGATGCCACTCAGGTTGGTTCTGTACTAACTGTTTAGGAACCTGTAGCGCTTCATGAATAAACTTATCTGACATCGGAATATTAGAAAGCTTTGATAACTCTTCACTATATCTACAGCTTTCTTCATGAAACAACTCAAATAAAAGGTCTTCTTTGCTTTCAAAATAATAGTTAATCAACCCTTGAGCGACGCCAGCTTCTTTGGCAATCTGCTTCATTGAGGTTTTATCATATCCTTGTTCTGCTAATACTTTATATGCAGCATCTACTATTTTTTGTTTTGTATCACTGTCATTTTTTTTCATTGAATGTGTTACACCTTTCTTGATTGAACGTTCATTCAAATTTATCAGAGTAAATCGTTTATGTCAAGTACGCGTTCCATCTTTTGCTTTGTAAAAATGTTCTAGATCATTGCTTTTGTTTCAAAGAATGGTACCATATGTTTTAGGCGAAAATAATATTAATACAAGCACGCAATAAAATGAATAGAAATTGGGGTATTTATATAAATGAAAGTGGCTGTATCTACATTAAATGCTAAATATATTCATACTTGTCTGGCATTACGTTACTTAAAAGCATTTAGTGAAAAAGATTTTGATATACAGATGGCAGAATTTACGATTAAAGATCCGGTCATGAACATTGTGTCTGATCTTTACCAAAAAGACGTCGATGTGATTGGTTTCTCCTGTTATATATGGAACATTGAAGAGACGATTACTGTAATTGAAATGTTAAAGAAAATAAAACCGGAGCTTAAAATTGTATTAGGCGGACCTGAAGTTTCTTATGATACAGATTATTGGATGAAGCGGATTCCAGAGGTTGATTTTATCGTGATGGGAGAAGGGGAAGAGACTTTTCATCATTTATTAACAGAAATACAAAACGAGCAAAAATATCATTTTGTGTATGGTGTTGCATATCGAAAAGAAGAGGAAGTTGTCATCAATCCTCCACGACCTAAATTAATTTTAAATGAGATTCCAACCCCATATCGATTTCAAGAAGATTTGCCAAATATAACTAATCGAATCGTATATTTTGAAACGAGTAGAGGTTGTCCTTTCAGCTGTCAATTTTGTTTATCTAGTATCGAGGTTGGTGTACGATATTTTGATATGGAAAGAACGAAGGCGGATTTGTTATTTTTAATTGAATCGGGTGCTAAATTAATCAAATTCGTAGACCGAACATTTAACATTAAAAGAGATTATGCGATGGAGGTTTTCGAGTTTTTGATTGAAAATCATCAGGGGTGTGTATTTCAGTTTGAGATTACTGCAGATATTATGCGTCCAGAAGTACTTGACTATTTATCTGAAAATGCACCTGAAGGCATCTTTCGTTTTGAGATTGGTGTACAGTCAACAAATGATGAAACAAACGATTTAATCCAAAGACGTCAAAACTTTGAAAAACTTTCAAGAACAGTAACAAAGGTTAAGGAAAGTAAAAAAATAGATCAGCATTTAGATTTAATTGCAGGATTGCCGAAAGAAGATTACACCTCATTTCGAAAAACCTTTAATGATGTTTTTGAATTAAGACCAGAGGAATTGCAGTTAGGTTTTTTAAAAATGCTTCGTGGAACAGGGATGCGTAATACAGCCCATAAACACGGATACAAGTATATGGATCGGGCTCCATATGAAATGTTAGAAAATGATATTATGTCGTTTTCAGACATCGTTCGGATTAAAAGAGTAGAGGACGTATTAGAAAAATACTGGAATGCACATCGTATGGATCATACTTTGGAATATTTAATTCAACATGAATTTGATTCTGCTTTTGATTTTTTCCAAGAATTCGGTGATTATTGGGAAGAGCAAGGCTGGCAAAAAATTGGTCACCAGCTCGAAAACTTATTTACAAGGTTAATGTCATTTTTAAAACATCGCAACACAAAAAGTATAGAAGTAATTGAAGGACTGATGAAACTAGACTATTTTTTAAACCATAAATATAAACCACGTAAAATTTGGTGGGAACCAACGTTAGATAAAAAACAGCATGCACATTACATGAAATGGATCGCTGAAAAACCTGAAGTTGTATCTGATTCATTTGCCAAATTGAATATGAGTGAAAAAGATATGTTTAAACATGTTGTGCTTGAGGTTCTACCATTTGATTATGAAGCCTTTACTGATGAGGGGATCATTCATACCGAATCCAGTACGTTACTTATAGTAACCTTTCAAACAAACATGAACAAAAAAACTGAGACTTATACGGTGGATTTAATTTGATTTAAAGGTTTAAGTCCTCATAAAGAAAATGAACAAAAAGGTTTTAAAAAAGGATTTAATTGCTCACTAGAGAAGTAACTTAAGGTAAGTAATAATCATCGGTCGGGGTGAATCAAATGTTTGAAGCAGTAGATGAAATGAAAAGAAAATTGGATACTAAACGACCATTACCTGCTACTACATTGAAAAGCTTGAGAGATCATTTGATGCTCGAGTGGACTTTCCATTCTAATGCAATTGAAGGAAACACATTAACATTATCTGAAACAAAAGTTGCTCTAGAGGGAATTACCGTTGGTGGAAAAACGATTAAAGAACATTTAGAAGTTATCAATCACAAAAAGGCCATATTACTAGTTGAAGAAATAGTTCGAAATCATGAAAAATTATCAGAATGGCAAATGAAAAATATACACCGATTGATTTTAAAGGGAATTGATGACGAGCATGCAGGTGTGTATAGAAAAGAGAATGTAATTATTAGTGGGGCTAAACACATTCCTCCCGATGCATTAAATGTTCCGATTCAAATGCAGGAATTACAAAAGTGGTATGACACACAGAAGCTGCATCCTATTGAAACAGCCTCTATCTTACACATTGAATTTGTGAAAATTCACCCTTTTGTTGATGGGAGTGGGAGAACAGCAAGGTTATTGGTAAACCTTGAATTGATGAAAAATGGATATCCTCCTATCATTATTGAGAAGGAAGGACGTTCACAATACTATGCAGTTCTAGATAAAGCTCATATAACAGGTGATAATGATGATTTTGTAAAGTTAATAGTTAATGCGTTGGTTAACACATATCAGTTGTATTTTAAAGTACTTTAAAAATTCAAATAGAAATGTTTTAAGCTGTCATGCGACAGGTTATGTCGTTTATTACCATAAACAAGATGAGTATATTTTAAAAACAATGGAGGCTTTTTCATTATCTAGTGAAAAATAGACCTTCTTTAATCAAAGAGAGTCTATTTAAGGAAACTTTGCCTTTATATAATCGATAAAAACGCCTATTAGCTTTTAGCTTATTGGGCGTTTTATGCTCTAAAGCATTTACCCAGAAGATCCAGCATTGGAGAAATATCCCCTCCAATACTCGGATCTTTTTTAAATTCCTTAGTTTGATTTTCAATGAGGTTTAAAATTTCAATCGTAAATTGGACTTCTTTTTCATTTCGACTCATTTTTTCTTTTGCTTGAAGATAGCTTTTCAAAGTACTCAAAATAGAGAGATTGATCCATCCTCCTTATACTTATCTATTATTTTTTCCTTTAGCTCTATTTTTAAACATGTTTCCCCCCTACCTTTCATAGACTTGTACAAAGTAAAAAGAATAAATTAAGTTTGAAAAAATATTTTGGTATTTGGGGTGAATGTTATGATAGCAAGATCAGGATCTATGCTCTCCTTTTTTCTTTACATACTAATCTTATCAGGATATACAGATTTAGATCGTATCGATCAATTAGAAATGAATAAATATAAATTTTTCTCTGAGCTTAGTTGTAATTTGACTATAGATTCCAACCTTTTAGATCAGTCAAAATCAGGTCAATTACCAGGAGTAGATGTTTCAATAGGTATGTCTAAGCAAGAAATATTAAAGACGCATGGAATGCCTGATACTATTGGAGAAATGCATGCTACATATTATAAATATAATGGCTGTACATTTTATTTTGATTCAGAGGATTTAGTAAGAGTCATTGATGTAGATATTCATATGACACCTACTCAGATAAAAGAAATATTAGGAGGAAAACCTTTTGAAGGTTTAGATGGTGAAGATGATTCTTATCTAATAACTTATGTTTTAGAGAATGACTATAGGTTTTACATTGATTATGGTACAGAAAACAGTCATGAAGGAGTACTTCGTTATAAAATAAATTAGAATATATGTTTAGTCCCATAAGTGAACTTCACTTATGGGTATGGACTGAAATTATAAGGTTTGATCTTTAATTAAGTTCTGAATTTCCGAATATTGTTAACTGTGGGAAATTTAAGTTGACATTAGAGAAATGTAATCATATAATTATCTTGAATTAAAGATATTTTAATTCGAGATAATTATACAAAATAAAAGTATTTTAGGAGGAGAATTCACATGAAGACAATCTTTATTGATCCAAATGATGCGGTATTACTTCTTATTGACCATCAGAGTGGTTTATTCCAAACGGTCAAGGATTTAGATGTTCCAACACTAAGGAGAAATGTAAAAGCTCTTACCAAGTTAGCTCAAATCGCAGATATACCCGTTATCACGACAGCCTCAGTTCCTGAAGGACCGAATGGACCTCTTATCCCAGAGGTTAGTAATATGCTTAATGCTACTTATGTACCACGTAACGGAGAGATCAATGCATGGGATAACCCTAATTTTGTGAAGGCTGTGGAGGAAACTGGTAGGAAAACACTTATAATGGCTGGTACATGGACAAATGTTTGTATGGCATTTCCAACCTTAAGTGCCTTAGCAGAAGGGTATGCAGTGTATGATATTTTAGACGCATCAGGTACAATAAGTAATATGTCAACTGACATTACAATGGCTCGTATGGTTCAAGCTGGGGCTGTTCCAGTTGATACGGTTTCCGTAGTTGCTGAGGTTCAGAGAACTTGGAATCGATCAGATGCAGAAGAGTTTGCTTCCCTTTATGCAGAATTAGTGCCGAATTATGGTCTTCTTATAGAAAGCTATGGAACTGCATATGGAGAAGGTCAAAAAAACAAATAAAATAAATCATTTAAGCGTTTGGAAACTGGGAGTAATGGAATACTCCCAAACAAAAATCAAAAAATACTAATTTTCAATAGTTTGAAACTTAAGAGGGGAAAAAATCACCCTCTTAAGTTTTTTTACTTTGGTAGATACATCAGAGCGATATGTTTTACCATCTTTTCCATCTATTTCTACTTTATGTGTTGACGAAACAAAATAATGCACTTATAATAAGAACAAATGTTCCTATATTTGATCGACTCATTTCCATTAGATTTGCCCCTGTTACTCAATATATACTTGGCAGAATCCATCACCTTTAGGTATTGCAACTTATTTAGTTATTTGTAGCAATGCATAACGAAATGATCAATGTCCGGTATATAAACGAAACAAAATATGTGCGACAAGAATGGGAGGAAATGAGAAAAATGACAATACAATTAATGAAAGAGATAGAAGAAGGAAAAAAGATTAGTAATAACAAACAATTTCGTGTCAGTTATTCGCTAGATGATATTAAAGGTGTAAGAAGATTATTAAAAGATCGATTTATTATTTCTAATCGGCGATATAAAGGGGATACAAGAGCAAGCGACATTTTACTCGATTTGAATACGGCGATTGAACAAGCAGATTTAACAAAAAGACAAACTCAAACGTTCATTTTAGTATATGGATACCGACAGTTTCCTCAACAACAAGCAAGTGAAATTCTCGGAATATCACAGAAGCAAGTAAGTTCTCATCTTCAAGGTGCTCTAACAAAGATTACTCAAGTGTATAAGGGTTGGAATTATAACGAAGTAGAGATTAAGATTTGCTCAGATCATAATTCATGTGAACATGGATGGGAGGGTGATGTCGTTGAAAGCTATTAAGGATGAATTGGACAAGATGGTGGACATGCTAAAAGGGTGTCTAAAAGAAGGGAAAAGCTTTACATTTAATCATACATGTTATGAAGTTCAATTGAGAGAAGAGAGGATACGATGCATTGAAGCTATAATAGAGACATACCATCATGAAATAAACGATTCGCACTCCCTAAGCCCTCATTTGCTGCAACAATTAGCTGATTTAATTCTATATGAGGAATTAACAGATGTTAATCCCTATAAGGTACAACGTGAAGATTATCCGATAATGAGCAGTTGGCAGTTTCATTTACGACAACAACGTGAATACAATATTACTCTAGCTGAAGAGATGGATGTCAATTATACGAAATGCAATCCTCCTGTACGTAGGAAACGAACTGCTAAAGAAGAGTGGATTCGAGAGAAAAATGATCAGGAACGATTACGCAAAACCAACGTTCTTTACTATGACTTTTCTAATCCAAGTCCAATCAAACAGTACTTACTTAAAGATAAGGAAAATATTCAATATGAATGACAGAACTTTTCAACCACTTCCACAGTTCTCCTGTTTTTATAGACTCGAATGTACCTATATACCGCTCTAGTTGAGCGATTTATATAAAAAAATAAATAAAAGGGGGTATATTTTTCCTCGGTTCAAACTCTCTCTTTATGCCAAAGTAATTACATTTTAGAATCATGATTACAAAAAGAAAAGGTTCCATTACTCGGTTTTAAAAATTTCATGATAAGCATCATTACTTATAAAGACTTCAAGTAATAATGCTTCACGAAAATGATGATGCCAAGTATATGATGGGATCTTTTTTTTATTGGCTTTGTGTAGATGGAGGTGAAAATATGAGGAAGGAGTAACCGTGTAATTTACATTGGCAATGAGTCGTAAAAAAAGAATAGGAACAGGAACAAGATCTTAGATTGAAAAACTAGGAATGAAGAGTTGGGGTAAGGTTATTGCCCACAGGGGATGAGAATGTGTTAATAATTGAATATTTTGAAATTATTGAGCGTTTTTTGCTTACTATCTCCCCTACTAGAAAGGTGGAGAGGCATAAACTTGCTCAGGAAGTAGATCCAGAGACAATGATTATTCGTCACAAAGAGGATTCTCGAAGGTTTCAAACACCTTATCAGTATGTTAAGCAATGTCAATTTGAACTAGAGTATGTAGATGTATCTGCAGAGAAAACTCTAGAACAAGTAGATCGATTAAGCAATGCATTATATGAAGAAAGATTTCTTTCAAATTCGGAAGAGCAGAAGTCTATACATGTGGAATCATTTACATTTACCACTCCTGCACTTGTAGGAGAAAATATATCATGTACTGGAGTGTTAACTGTAACAGAGACGATTTCTTTACCACAGAAAACCTTTGAGAAGATGAGTAACATCCACAATACGTATAGACAATTAAATAAGGGAGGAATGTGAGATGGCAGGAGGAACTTGGAGTCCAATCTCTTTACCAAATCAACCAGGATTATATTTAAACTTTGTAGAATCAGCAGTAGCACAAATTCAAGGGGGGAATCGTGGAACAGTAGCGATCCCACTATTAACTTACAGTGGTTCAGCAGAAACTGGGAAAGTATATTCTATAGAAAAAGAAAGTGAAGCATACCCATTATTTGATTCTGAAGGAGTGCAATCCATTCAGTTAGCTCTGCAAGGTGGAGCAAAAGAGGTACTCGTTTACACGATGCCAGATTCACCACAAGAAGCAGATTATGCTACGATGCGTGATGTTCTGGATACCTATCCATTTAATGTGTTTGTATTCGATGGTGAAGCAGATGCAACACAGCAGACAAATATTCAAACATGGGTGGAAAGCAATAGAGAAGAAGGAAAACACTTCTTGGCAGTATTAGGACGCAGTGATGATTCGACTGTTCCAGTATCCAGGCAGTATGGAGATGATTATATTGTTCACCTTATTAACGGAGTGAAAAAAGAGGATAGCGAATATACATCAGCTCAATTTGCTCCTTATATTGCGGGTCTTATTGCAGGAACGGCCATTAATAAATCGATTACTTATTCGCAAGTGTTCGTGGATGATGTGAATGTTCGTTACAAAAATTCAGATGTAAAAACGGCTTTAGAAAATGGTGCACTCGTTCTTGTTCATGATGGAGATAAAGTGAAAATTGAACAGGGGATTACTTCATTAGGAAGTAAAATCAGAGCCATTGGTGCAAGACAAGCAGTAGCAACAGATATCGCAAAGACTGCAGCTGACTCTTATATTGGTAAATTAGATAACAATGAAGATGGTCAGAAAGCACTTATTTCAGCGATTAAGGCGTATCTTGAAACATTAGAAAACTCTAATGTATTAACGGACATTTTAGTAGAGCTTGATCCAGATCGTGTTTCTGCAGGTGATTCAGTTTTCTTACGTATTAGCTATAGAGAGCTAGATTCTATGGAACGTATTTTCTTGAATATCAACATTTAAAATGAATAAGAAGAAAGTGAAGGTGATTATAGATGGCATTAGATGCAACTCGTACGATTAACGGTACTTTTGGAGAAGTATGGCATGATGGTGAATGGTTAACAAACATGAAGAGTGCTGAAGCAACAGTGGAATTGAATAAGGAAGAAATTCAACGCGCAGGAACACGTTGGATTGCTCATAAAGTAACAGGACTTAGTGGAAGTGGAACCATGACTGGTTATAAAGTAACCACAGAATTTATTGAGAAAATTGGGAAAATCGCTGATGATCGCAGTGGTGTATTTGTGACAGAACTCATTCTCGCATTAAAAGACCCTGAATCATTCGGTGCATATCGTGTACGTCTGAAAGGTGTACAGTTTGACAATATTCCACTGATTAACTATGAAGTGGGTGCAATTGTGGAAGAAGAACTTCCATTCACATTCACTGGATATGAACTGTTAGATACGATTAGTGAAACATAGTGAATTTGATCAAAATAAAAGGCGAGTTTTCCCTAGACTCGTCTTTTTCAATATTTAAAACATTCAACCATATAAACGAGAGGATGAAACGTGGATGAAGAGTATAAAGAATGCAGAAGTTGTATTACGTACTTTATTAGATGCCGATTTAAGACCTGAGAAAGAGATATTTATGAAGCGCTTTAATCTTCATTTTCATATCCAAGCATTAGATGGGAAAACGATCAATAAAATTCGTGAGCAGGCGAGTTTTCCAGTCAAAGGCGGGGAGAAGCAAGTTGATGATGAAAAGTTTGGTGCATTAGTGATTGAAAAAGCATGTCTGATCCCAAATTGGACAGATGGACAGTTATTAGAAGCTTTTGGACCGACACCGATAGATGTGATTCAAAAACGTTTGTTAGCTGGAGAAATCGCAAAACTATCAAACGAAATACTAGCGTTGTCTGGATTTGCTGATGAGGATGAGAGCATAGAAGAAATAAAAAACTAATTAAATCAGGTGGCGTTCCCTTTTTATTTCACACCATTTTCCAGCGTCATGGACTGCCTCCTGATGAACTCTATGCCAAACCCATCGGAGCACAACGATTTATCTTTGCTTCAATGTTATTGCAGTTAGAAGAAGAAGAGAAAGAACAGAAACGTTTGCAACGCTTAAGGAAAGGAGGTTAATGAATTGGCAAGGGCAGCAGAATTGAACATAGCAATCGATCACTATGAGAGACTAATAAAGCCAGTAGACCAAGTGTATAAAAAAGTAACAAACATGTTTGCTCAAACAAATCAATGGATCAATAAGTCTACTGAAATAATGGATCGTTTGAAAGTGCAATCACAAGCATTGAATACTAATGTAGAGAAAGTAAAATCCACTATAACTGAAGTACAAAATGTTGGTGATGTAGCACAAAATACTTGGCAAGATACAGTGAATTTAGGAAGTACATTGCAAAATGTGTTTAAAGAAGCGCAAGGCTTTGGAAGCACCATGATAAAGTCATGGCAAGAGGCAGAGAACTTTGGTCAACAAGTGAAAGACATTTGGTCCGATTCAGGCATCAAATCAACATGGAATCAAACAACAAGTCTTGTAGATACATTAGAAGGTTCTTTGAAAAACGTAGAAGAATATGCAGATAAGGCAAAAGGGGCATGGGGTCAATATAAGGAGATTTCAGGGTCTATTAAAGGGATCTGGAGTAACCCTGAAGACGAATCTTCCAACAAAGTTACCGCACTTAACAAGATAGAAGAGAAATTGACACCCGTGTTTCAAAAGACCCTTACCTTTGTCAGCAATTCACTTCAAACTGTGCAAAAAACCAAATCAATCCTATCCAAGGTTGGGCAATTTGGGAAAACTGCACAAAACACATGGAAAGAAGGCATGGAAGTAAGTAAAGCACTTCAAAGGACGTTTAACGAGGCGAAGAATGTAGGCAAGACGATGAAAGCAACATGGAATGAAACAGGGAAATTTGGAAATAAAGTTCAAGGCATTTGGTCAAGCTCAGCTAGTGTAGGAGATAAGATAATGGCAACCTGGCAAGAAGCTTCTGCATTTGGCTCCACTGTAAAAGAGGCTTGGAATCAAGTATCATCCTTTGCTCAAACGTTAAAAACGACCTTTGCTAGTGTCCAAAAATTTGCAGAGACTGCGAAAGGAACGTGGGATCAAGCAAAAAAACTTCCTGGGCAATTGAAAAAAATATGGAAGAACCCTGTTGAATCAGCAACTGAATCAGAGACTGCCAAAAACAACAAGAAGACCAAGAAAAAGGCGAAAGAGCCTTTAAATAAAAAAACCAAGAATCCATCATTTGAGAAAGTGAAGGGTCGTCCCATTAAAAAAACCAGCCGGAAAAAGAGAAGAAAAGGAAGAGGTGTTGCTGGTTTGGTTGGAGGTATGATAGGAAATTTAGTAGGTGGAGGTAACGGTGAAGGTACATGTTGTAGTGATGGAATATCGTCTGCAATCCATGGGATAGGAACCAATCAAGATAAACTAACTAAATCCAATAAACAACTAACCAAGGTGACTTCAAACAATACTTCTAATTTAGTTAAAAGAGCTAAATCCGTTGCTAAAGGAGCGACAAAACGTATACCGGTTATTGGGACATTGTTAAGTGCTGCAGACATTGTTACCGCAAAAGATAAGAAACAAGCCGTTGGAGAAACAGCAGGTGGTGTGATTGGAGCTACCCTAGGTGGCACCATTGGCTCAGTCATCCCTGTTGTTGGTACTGCGATAGGAGCAACTATCGGAGGTGCTCTTGGTTCTTGGGCTGGAGGGAAACTAGCAACGATAGATATGGACGAGATGAAAGAAAGTATTACTTCAATAAAAAATGTTGCAGTTAATCAACTAGTTAAAATGACGGACTTAGGACGGTCTACTATGGAAAAAGTGCAAGAATTCGGTTCCTCAATCTTGGATAAAACAAAAGTATTCGGTACATCGATCTTAAATGAGGCAAAAGATATGGGTTTTATAGCAATGGTACTCGATTTCTTTGATTTCAGTAGTGATATAAATAAAAATGTTGGTGTTCCACAATCGCATAATCCATATCGTTCCAATGTTGCAAATATGTACTCAAATGATTCAGATGAACGTAGTGATCTAGGGCTGCAGACGAGCAACAATACATTTCACATAACGGTAAATTACACAGGAAATAATGACGAAATGGAGCAAGACGTAGACAAAATAGTGGATACAATGGTTCGTAAACTTCGTATAGCAGGCATGTCATTTGTGTAGGAGGTGATACTGTGCAATTCTGGCTAACATTTAATAACGGAGCTGAAAAAATACAATTACCAGTAAATCCAGATCGAATCGATGTAACAAGTGGTCATCAATATTCGGATGTTCAAGTTTCTCAATTTGGAGAATACACAGTCATAGGCGATAACCAGCTTAGAGAATTTCAAATTTCATCCTTTTTTCCGAGAGATTATCACTCAGTGTATTGTGAATATGAGGCGTTGGCTGACCCATGGCAAACCGTAAAAAAAATTCGCTCATGGCAACAATCGGGAGAGCCATTGCGTTTCATTGTCACTGAAGGGATAGGAGAAACGGATAAAATCAATGTACTGGCTACGATTCGCTCCTTTCAATATGAAGAAAAAGCAGGGAGTCCAGGAGACGTCTATTATAGTATGACCCTAAAAGAGTATCAATTTCTGAATTTTAAAAAAGTAGCAGATGAATCCAAACTACAAGAAACACGTCCAGGTTCGAAAAAGCAGGTAAGTAACTACATTGTGAAGAGTGGGGATACACTGTGGAAGATAGCTCAATCCACACTTGGTGATGGGAGTTTGTGGACAAACATTCACAGTGCCAACATCGATGTCATCGGACCTGATCCTAATCAGATTAGACCAGGACAAAAGTTGGTGATTCCATCATGAAAGTAGAAGTTCAGTATAACAATGATATGTACCTAGATCCGTTAGTTACTTCCATTACATGGTCCGGAGATAGCAAGCAGGCATTTCGCAAATTGGAGCTTCAGTTATCAAATACAACAAATGGGAAAGAACAAACCGTTTTCATAGAGAAAGGTAAACTTTTGAAATTTTCAAAAGATGACGAGGAATTATTTAGAGGAGTGATCTTCTCGCACTCTATTCAAGCAGATGGCAATATGAGTGTGACAGCCTATGATGAAAATATTTACCTAACAAAGAATGTAGATACGAAGAAGTTTACCAATATGACAGCCTCTTCAATCATCAAACAGTTATGTAATGACTTCGGAATTTCCTTTGGATCTATTGAAGATACAGGATATGTTTTTCCAAAATTCATTATGCGTAATAAAACCCTTTGGGACATGATGAATACCGCCTTAACAGAGACAAGTAAACAAATCGGCAGGCGTTTTATTTTATTCTCGAAAGAGGGGAAGTTACAACTCATTGAACGCAAGAAGAATATAGTCGAATGGGCCTTGCAAAATGGATTTAATATTTTAAACGCATCCTATGCCGAGTCCATTGAAGATGTACGAAATCAAGTCAAAGTGATTAGTGGAGATCTTGAAGATCAACCCATCGCAACTATCGTTGAAGATCAATCCTTAATTAAAAATGTTGGTTTAATGCAGCATATCGAGGAAAGCGATGTGGATCAAAATACTTCACAAGCCCAACAGTTGGCAAATCAAATGTTAAAAGACTTGAGTAAAGTGAGCGAGGAAGCTGAGATTGAAGCCTTAGGAAATGAAGCGGTGGTAGCTGGATCAGTGATTTATGTATCTGAGACCATGACGAAGATATCAGGTGATTTTCACATAGTGACAGATACTCATACATTTCAAGACAAGGTACATCGTATGAGATTAAAGGTGGATAAGTTGAGTTAATCAAATGAAAAAGGTGGTGAATCCAATGGCTTTAAGCCCTATACCTGAATTAATAACCACAGAAACGAATACCACTATAAAAAAAGTCCAACCTTCTAAGACATATAAGTTTGATTTTGATACAGGAGAAATGAAGGGGTATATTGATGGCATTGAAGCGGTTAAGCAATATGTACGCAAGTCACTCTCAACGCCGCGATTTCGATACCTTATATACACTGATCAATACGGGAGTGAATTAGAGGATTTAATCGGTCAAGATGTTCCTCATGAGTTGGTGGATGCTGAAGTCCCTCGTCTGATTGAAGAAGCCATTTCTTATGATGATCGCATTCGGACCGTACTTAATTTTAGTATTTCTCGAAAGGGAGATGCACTTTATGCCACTTTTGAAGTGGATACGGTAGATGGAAGGATAGAACAGGAGGTGAAAGTATAGTGGCATATGAAACAGAAACTAAAGAAGTAATTTTGGAACGCATGCTCAGTAAATCACCCGCAACCATTGATCAACGTGAAGGTTCTATCACATATGATCTGCTCTCACCAGCTGCCATTGAACTTGCCCAAGCGTATATTCAACTAGAATTGGCTTTAAAATATGGCTTTGCTGATACTACCTATGGTGAATATTTGGACATGCGTTGTAGAGAGTTGGGAGTAGGGAGGCGTTCTGAATTACAAGCATCTGGTAGGGTTACCTTTACAAGTGATAATGAAATTACGATTCCAGAAGGTGTCCGTATTTCAACGGCAGTGACTGTAGATAGCGATCCTATCTATTTTATGACCATTGAAGAAGGGGTCATTGATCAGGGGAATGGATCTATTGATATCGCTGTTAAAGCTGAAGAAGGTGGTACATTAGGTAATGTTGATGCTGGTGAAATTAGCCTTGTTTATGGAGATTTGAGTGGGGTTGTTCAGGTTGCGAATCCTGAATCATTTGATAATGGAGTAAATGAAGAATCGGATGCAGATTTACTGAGTCGTTATTTAGAACGTGTACAAAATCCCTCAACAAGTGGGAATGCCAATCATTATTTAGAGTGGGCAAAAGAAATTTCAGGGATTTCAGATGCAATCGTTGTTCCGATTTGGAATGGCAATGGAACAGTAAAAGTGATTCTTCTCTCAACAGATAAAACGGCACCAGACGAAAGCATTGTTACTAATGTGAGGCAATACATTGAATCGGCACGCCCAGTCGGGGCAGATGTTACTGTTGTTGGAGCACCAGAAGTTGGCATTACGATTGATGCTTCTATTGTATTAGATCAAGGTTATGATATGGATCAAGTTGCGGAACAAATTAGAGTGCAAGTAACAGAGTACCTTGTTACTTTAGCATATCGTGATTCTTTTGTTAGATACTCACAAATAGCCAGTACCATATTAGAAATAGACGGAGTGTTAGATTACGTTGGACTAACCATTAATGGCGGTACGTCCAATGTCCATGTCTCTATTGAAGATGGGGAAGTGGCTGTTTTAGGTGAGGTGACGATTAGTGGAAGTTGATAGAGATATAGAGCAACAGATGCTAGATTATTTACCCAAATACTATCAAGAATCTGTGATAGGGACAAATGTGACTCTACTTGAAGCTGGAGAAATAGAGGGGTTAAACGAAGAGATTAATGAAGTTCTTCAACAATTCTTTATTGAGACAGCAACATGGGGATTAGATCATTGGGAGCGTATATGTGGCTTAGTGACAGATCAATCTAAATCATACGAAGAGCGTCGATCCGTCGTTAAATCTAAATTACGTGGCATCGGAACCGTTACTGTAAGATTAATAAAAGAAGTAGCAGAATCATATGGACATGGAGAAGTAGCCGTAGAAGAAGTACCTCAAGATTATAGAATTGTCATCACATTTATTGGAGAATTGGGCATACCATCGAACTTGGAAGATATTCAACAAGCATTAGCAGAGATCATCCCTGCTCATCTTGGTATTGAATATATCTTTACCTATATGACTTGGGACGATTTAGACATATACATGCTAACTTGGAACGAGTTAGATAGCAAAAATAGTACATGGGGTCAGTTTGAAACCTATAGAGAATAGTGGAGGTGGACTCACATCGAACGGTTAGAAGGAAGTGCCTATAGTCAACTCATCCAAATGTTCAGAATATTCGGATTTAACAAAGAGGTTGACATTGAACTAGCAACAATTAAATCTACCGATCCTTTAAAAATTCAGGTTGATAATATGAAAATTATCCTTGAAGAAGAAGATTTAATTGTAGCTGAACCCTTGCTTGAACATAAAAGAATATTACGAATAGAAAGTCAAGAAATGACTTTAGATACAGACGTAACAAGCCACGATATTGTAAGTACGAGCCCACATGGACCATGTGAAACTACTTTCACCAAATTAGCATTAGATGCAAAAGTAACTGGTGAATCTGTGGAGGTCACGATTGAATCACCTCTTGAAGTAGGAGATCGAGTCATTGTTGCCTCGATTAGTAATAATCAAAAATACATTGTGCTGGATAAAGCAGCTGTATAAAGGAGGAAGTTGAGAATGCCAGACGTAACACCAAACCTAGGAATCAATAAACCGTTGGGAAATGAAAACGTCTCTCGTGAATCTTTTAATGAAAACTGGGATATTATTGACGAGAATGCAGCCACTAAAGAAGAGCTAGATTCCCATGTAATGAATACGACACAGCACATTACAGCGAATGAGCGCAGTGCTTGGAATGCCAAAGAAACACCCTCAGGTGCACAAGAGAAAGCAGATTTAGCTGAAGAAAATGCCAAGACTTATACAGATCAAAAAGTATCTTCTATTCAACTGACTGCTGAAAATATTACCATTGAAGATGTGGATGGAGAGTTTTCATCTGAAAATGTCGAAGGAGCTTTATCAGAGCTTTTTCAATCTGTCAGTGATGGAAAGACCACGCTAGCTGCCGCTATTACTGACATGAGACAAAGTGCTTTTGGACATTATACCTTTGCACAATTGGCAGCAGCTATACGCAATATATCAGATGACGCTACAGCTTCAATCGGAAATGTACTTACAGGAACAACATTTTACCAAGGTGGAGTAAAAAGGACAGGGATCATGCCCAATCGTGGAAGTGTGGTGCTAACACCAAGTACATCCAATCAAACCATATCAGAAGGATATCATAGTGGATCAGGACAAGTAATAGGAGATGCTGATCTGAAAAGTGAGAATATCAAAAAAGGGGTTAGTATCTTTGGAGTGAATGGAGCATCGGATGTAGTGGATACAGGAGATGCCACAGCCGTAGTTGCCAATCTCCTACTTGGTACAACTGCTTATGTCAATGGATCTAAAATTACAGGAAACATGCCCATTCGTGGTGCGATGACTTATACACCGAGTACATCCAATCAAAGCATTCCAGAAGGATACCATAGCGGATCAGGATACGTAAGTGGAGACGCTGACCTGAAAAGTGAGAATATCAAAAAAGGGATTAGCCTATTTGGAGTGAATGGAGCATCCGATGTAGTGGATACAGGGGATGCTACTGCGGTAACATCTAATATTTTAACAGGGAAAACAGCATATGTGAATGGATCTAAGGTAATAGGAACCATGTCCAATCGAGGGAGTTTGGTGATTACACCAAGTACATCGAATCAAAGCATCTCATCAGGATATCATAGTGGCTCTGGATACGTAGTAGGAGATGCTGATCTCACCGCAGCTAGTATTAAAGTAGGTAAAAATATTTTTGGTGTATCTGGTTCGTTTACTAGTGATGCTACGGCTACATCAAGTGATATCGTTAGTGGAAAAACGGCATATGTCAATGGTAATAAAATGACAGGAACTTCTAACAGAAAACAGTGGGCTACAGGTACAGTAAATTTAAATATAGGTTATTCTACAACGGATAATGTAACGATATCAAATCTACCATTTGCTCCTACCATTCTTAAAATCGTTGGAGGCTCTACTTTTGTTGGAGGACCCTTTGAAAAAAGAGTGGACGGAGGAGATGCTGTTTATATTTCTAGCAATCTATTTGTGCTCTCTCAGGGCAAGTATGTATATGAAGAATGGGATGATAGATGGCAAGAACCAATCTATAGAGAAGTGACATTGAACATAACCTCTTTTTATCCAACATCAAATGGTTTTTACTTTGCACATGCGGGGGCGGGCAACTCTGCCTTTTTAAATAATACCGTTCCATTTACTTGGACTGCCATAGAATAGTTTAATACTTGCATTTTTTAGGAGGAAGGAATCATGATTTTTATTAAATTAGGTGAAAAGATTGAGGAAAAGAAAGTTCGAATCACACTGATTCATTACATGCCTTTTGATGAAAAAGAGGGTCTCAGTGATACTGAAATAGCTCAAGGTGTTTTAATAGAAAATATGCCAGAAAAAGATGAAACACTTCTAGCCCAAGGATCAAAAGCATTATTGTACTATAATCCATATGATAAATCGTTGTTCTATGAATATGAACAAAATGATGAATACCTCGATACGACACAAACAAAGCGAAGGTTTCCTTTTTTTTCAAAAAAATAGACCGAAATACATCATTCCTTTCAATAATTTGATTGGATCGAATGAAAGGAGGTTTCATTATGCCAGAATTAACACCCAATCTAGAAATCAAGAAGCCTTTGGGAAACGAAAATGTCTCACGTCATTCATTTAATGAGAACTGGGATATTATCGATGAACAAGTTGCAAGGAAAGATGATTTTCAAACTCATGCTTCAAGTACAACAACACACATTACAGAAGCGGAGAGGAGCACGTGGAATGCTAAAGAAATAACAACAGGTGCACAAACAAAAGCGGATACAGCAGAAGAAAATGCGAGAATGTATACGGACGCTCAAATATCAGCTATACAACTTACAGCCAATAACATCACAATTGATGATGTAAATGGACATTTCAATTCAGTAGAAGTAGAAGGAGCTTTGTCCGAACTTTTTCAATCTGTCAGTGATGGGAAAGAAGCGGTCGCTACTGCCATAACTAACGTAGATAACACGAAAGATTCCAGTGGTAGTGATACTTTTTCTGAGTTAGCCGATGATATTAAAACGATCAAGAAATCAGTTGCCGTTCATCTCGAAGAACAATTATCTATTTTAAAGTTCGATAGTCTTATCTGGTCTTATGATGGACATACGGATAGAGTACGGGGTATAAATGTTGATACGAATGGATATGTCTACTCAAGTGGTTATGATCAAACGTTACACAAACTTTCACCTGATGGTAGTCATATATGGACATATTCCGGTCACACTGACATTGTTAAGGCGATCGCTATTGATGATGATGGATATGTATATTCAGGAGGCTTTGATAATACCCTGCATAAGATTTCACCAAGTGGAAGTCAAATATGGACTTATACAGAATATACAGGGGATGTAGATTGTATTGAATTTGATCAAGAAGGTTATATTTATACGGGGAGTTCAGATGCTACCATACGCAAAATTACACCGAGTGGAAGTCAGGTATGGTCTTACTCGCAAGATTTAAATAAAGTAAAAAGTCTTGCATTAGATGCTGATGGATACATTTATGCCGGGGATTGGAATCAAAAGGTACAGAAGATTTCACCCAATGCAACCCAGATTTGGGTGTATACAGAGCATACGAATCCGGTTTATGGTATCGATGTGGATCAAGAAGGTTATGTTTATAGTGGGAGTTGGGATAATACTGTTCATAAGATTACCCCAAATGGAGCGAAAGTATGGTCTTGGGGAGGAGAAGAAACCAATGGAAACATAGATAATATAACAGTAGATCAGGATGGGTATATTTATGCTACTGGGTTCGGTTTAGAGACAGCCCCTACAGAGTTGGTTCATAAGATTACACCAAATGGAACGAAGTTATGGTCCTACACAGGCCATACAGAAGCGGTCTGGGCGATTGCTGTGGATGCAGATGGTTTTGTTTACACCGGAAGTGATGATCTCACGGTTCATAAGATATCAGGAATGTATCGCGTTTCGATATAAATGAGGTATATATGCTAGAATTAACACTCCTATATCATAGCAGTAGCTGCGGATGGCAATTTTATAAACCATATATTTTAGAAATTACTGTGTAAATTTATAATGAGGTGAAGAAATGGACATGGAAAAAGAATTAATGACACTTTTTATGACACAAGGACCGTTTGCAGTCCTCTTTGTTTGGCTTTTATATACTACAAAAAAAGAGGGTAAAGAACGAGAGAATCGACTTCATGCTCTACTTAATAAGTTTTCAGAAAAGTATGATTTAATTATAGATAAAATCGATAAACTTGAAAATAAGATGAAAGGCTAGTTGATAAGCTTATGCCAAATGAATTATTTAAAATTGCAATTGATGCAGGTCATGGCCCAGAAACACAGGGGAAACGTTCTCCGGATGAAAGTTTAAAAGAATTCGAATTTAATCGTGTGGTTGCGGGTTATGCTCAAGAAAGGTTGCTTAAATTTCAGGGAGTAGAAACGATCTTCACACATACAGATGACCGAGATGTTCCATTAATGGAACGAACAAATGCAGCAAACGATTGGCAAGCAGACTTGTTTGTATCCATCCATGCTAACGCTTATCAGGATGATTGGAATGAAGCAACTGGGATTGAAACATTTGTTTATAAATCTCTTCCAACACAAGCTGTTAAACTTGCTACTCGTGTTCAAAATCAGTTACTTCAATTAACTGGGAGAAGAGATCGCGGAGTGAAAGGAGCAAACTTTCATGTATTACGTGAGACGGAGATGACGGCCATCTTGGTTGAGTGCGAGTTTATGACAAACGTACAATCTTGTGAGTTGTTAAAGTCTGATGGGTACCGACAATTGTGTGCTGAGGGAATTGTAAACGGAATTGTAGAGATGTATGGTCTGGAGTTAAAAGAAAAGAGTAGCTTTACGGATGTGAGTGTACAGCATTGGAGTTACGCAGAGATTCAAGAAGTAGCTGATCTAGGGATTATGAACGGGTATACCGATGAAACATTTAAACCGTCACATGCACTGACTCGAGCAGAGATGGCAGTCACTGCATCCAGAATCATTCACCATGTCAAAGAGTCTATAAGACAAAATACAACCATTCCTTAAGTCATATAATTGAAATAAAATAAAGTAGAGTAGAGTCTAAAATAAGAGAGTGTAAGAACTTTTGATTTATACTATTGAGTCATACAATCATTTATTACGTAATGGACTTTATATTAATTAATATTAAAGATGAGGTAACTTGATACAATTTCTATTGGGAGAAAAGATTGGGACGATGAGTATTCTAATATTAGATTACACAACTCCTTATCTATCAACTCTAAAAAAGGCATATTACAGACTCTTTTAGTCCATGCACTTTAGCTTCCCCCTTCATAATATATAAACAAATAGTTCAGCACAACCAGCTTCTTTATTAGTTGTTGACTCAGCAGCAATTTTAGGTGTGGAATTAGCAACACCAGCACCAGCATAAATTAAAATAAAGTTAAAAAAAGGAAATTCAACTTTTAGAGGTAAGGTACATCAACTTCAAGTTAATCGGGGGAATTCATGGGTCTTTATTCACCTACGCACAAAGGGAAGCTCTTTTTGAATGGAGCTTCCTTTTGGTTTCCCTGATCCTATGGAGGAGCAAGTCTACCAACCAAATCATATTATTTAGTTATAAGTTACTAGAAAGTGAACTTTTTTAGAACAAAAATAAAAACTGTTACACGAGCGCACAAACTATGTTATATTGGTAAATGTGGTAAAATGTGGTATCTTATATATCCATTCTACCAAAGGTTGAATGGATATATATCACCCTGTCAACCGTCCATTATAAGAGGGAAGTAATGGACGGTTGGTAGAAAAAAATATTTAGATCAAAATAAAGATGATTTTTAAAAATTTTTTATTGACTTCCATAAAAAGGAACATGTATAGTTAATATGTTAATTATTGCATTTTAAGGTAATTAATGTATTTTATCTTGAAACCATTTTTTTCATGGGAGGGATCAAAACACGAGAGCATGAATCTTGTATTTTTTTCTAGAAAGAGGGTGACCAATGGAAAAGTTAATCACAGTACTTCTTGTAGGCGTGATCGTTGTTTTTAGTAGTCCATATTCCATGTTGTCCTTAGTAGAAGCAGACAAGGGAGCATGGATAGAACAAAGTTTAGTAGAAACAACGGACACCTCTTATTTTAAAGAGTTTATCTTTGTAGAAGAAGAGAAAATGCAAGAGGCGCAAAAACTATCTTTAGACATTCAACAAGCAGCTATGGATGTAGAGACTAACGAAATACAGCTTGGCAATGTCATTGATTTTACTCAAAATAGGGAAGATCTTGCCTTAGCGGGAACATTGAATCTAACATTTGAATCAGAAATGACCACCGACACTGCGGTTCATCAAGCAGCCACTATGATTCTATTTCATTTGGAATTAGAACCTACTGAACAGAATTTGGAGTTGTATGAGGCAGCGATCTCAGAGGCCTTTTTGAATCTAAAAGATCAAGTGGATAACCATTGGATGAACATCATCTCAGACCCCCATTCGAAGAATCACACAACGTATACTTACAATATGATCTTTTTAGTCGAAAAGGAGAGCGTACTATTGGCTTTACCTTTCATTTTTACTACAGAGCTAAACGCATCCAAAGAACAAGTATTGAATTTATCTGGAAATGAATCTTTTCATTTTAAGGTCGCATTAAAAGGTGTAAAGATGATAAAGATCATCTAATCATTTATGCAATTCAAAACCCAAGGAGGAACATTGTGATGAAAAAATTATTTGTTTGTGCGATGGTAATCGCGTTATTAAGCTCTTATACTTCTATGAACTCCCTTGCTTCGGAGAATCCAGTACTTGAATCGAAACAAGATGTCCAATCTATTCAGAAAGTTGAATCAACCCCGTCTATTATGCCTATGATTATTTTAAGAGAAGATGGATCGGTTGAATTTAGAGAAGCTTGGTACTTACCTGACGACTCGCTTATGGATGCTCTTTATATGTCGGATAAACTTACACAGGCCGTGAATAGAGAAACATTAGAATTGGAGTTTGGTACAGCCATTGATATTATTCAGGAAGATCCTACAATGGGGCTTCTCGGAACACTGAATTCGTCGATCCATCAAGAACAAGCGAATGTTGAACTTATGTGTCGTAAATTAGTAGATTTTCTTGCGAATGCTGTATCCGTTGAATTAACAGAGGATCAACAGGCAGCTTACGAGGAAACGATGAGAGCCACTTTTTTAAACTTAAGTTCAGTGGATACCGGTTGGATGCAGTGGAAAGAATCATCTGAATCTTTCTCAAGTTATCTATATAACCTGTTCTTTGCTGTAGAGAAAAATGGAAGGTTACTAGGAATGCCAGTAGGCCTAACAGTGTCAGCGAATGCTTCTAAGCAGGAATTCTTAAATGGAGCTTCTTTTACAAAGTACGATTACAGTGTCAATGTGAAAGCCGTTAAAATCATGAAATTTAATTAAAAACATGAGAGTTGTATGAATCATCCATGACCTGTAGTGTTTGTTGATACGATTTCTTTCTAGATATATGCTCACTTAATCAAAAAAACGGAGAGGTAAGGTAGCTATAATGAAAAAAGTTATGATGTCGTTCTTGGTGTGTTTACTGATGGTCACAGGTTCTAATTTTACTAGTGCAGAGGGAAATAGTAGTTTTACCGATTCAATTGATACGAGTGTAACGGATACAAGTAGTATCGAAGCTAGCAGCTTACTTTACAGTTCTATCCCAGATATCTGTATTGGTGGAGGTAGTTGTGGTGGGAATTCTAAATATTATCAGATCGATTTAGGAGGTCAGAAATACATAGACAACATTGTTGTTTATGCTCATGATAATGTAGGAAATTGGAATACTGCACATCTCGTTGCTTATGTAGATGGTCAATCGGTAGGTAGATTACCTGTTAAAAAGGTGGGCAGTTTTTTAACCTTTAATGTAGGGCAAGAAGGAAGGTATGTTCGATTTTATTCAGTCCATGAGAATAATGACCCCCGGGGAGATGAAACGGTCATAAAAACTGTGGATGTGTATGGAAACTAGGTCTATTCTTTTTATTTAAAAATTAAAAATATTATTGGAATCAAAAAGATCGTCACCTTTTAGAGAGAGGCGATCTTTTTGTAAGTGATGATCACCAATTGATTGACGTATTCAAACCCAAGGAGGAACATTGTGATGAAAAAATTATTCGTTTGTGCGATGGCAATCGCGTTATTAAGCTCTCATATTTCTATGAACTCCCTTGCTTCGGAGAATCAAGGTGCTGAATCGAAACAAGATGTTCGCTCTCTTCAGAGCGTTAAATCAACGCCATCTAGTATGCCTATGATGATCTTAAGAGAAGATGGAACGATTGAATTTAGAGAGGCTTGGCACTTACCTGACGACTCACTTATGGATGCTCTTTATATGGCAGATAAGCTCACAGGGGCCGTGAATAGAGAAACATTGGAACTGGAGTTTGGCACAGCCATTGATATCATTCAGCAAGATCCTACAATGGGGCTTCTCGGAACGCTTAATTCAACGATCCATCAGGAAGATGCTAACGTTGAACTCATGTCAGCAAGATTAGTAGATTTCCTTGCGAATGCTGTATCTGTTGAATTAACAGAGGCTCAATTGGGAGCGTATGAAGAAACGATAACTTCCACTTTTTTAAACTTAAGTTCAGTGGATACTGGATGGATGCAGTGGAAAGAATCATCTGCCTCTTTCACAAGTTATCTATATAACCTATTCTTTGCGGTTGAGAAAAATGGAAGGTTACTAGGAATGCCAGTAGGTTTAACGGTATCGGCTAATGCTTCTAAAGAGGAATTTTTATGTGGTGCTTCTTTTACAAATTACGATTATAGTGTCAATGTGAAAGCCGTTAAAATCATGAAGTTTAATTGATGAAAAACCTATTCGAGACTAGATCGATTTAGTGTAATAGGATAAGTAAAGGGTTGATTATTCTCATCATTTCTACCTTAATTCAATTCGAAACCCAAGGAGGAACATTGTGATGAAAAAAATATTTATTTGCGTGATGACAATCGTGCTATTAAGCACTCATATTTCTACGATATCTCTTGCTTGCGAGAATCAAAGTCCCGAACCGAAACAAGGTGTCCGCGCTCTTCAGAGCGATGAATCAACTACGAAGTCTAGTATGCCTATGCTGATCTTAAAAGAAGATGGAACGGTTGAATTCAGAGAAGCTTGGCACTTATCTGATGACTCCCTTGCTGATGCTCTCTATATAGCCGATAAACTTACACAGGCCGTGAATAGAGAAACATTAGAACTAGAGTTTTGTCCAGCCATTAGTATCATTAGAGAAGATGCTACAATGGGGCTTCTCGGAACGTTTAATTCAACCATCTATCAGGAAGATGCCAATGTTGAATTCATGTCATCTCAATTAGTAGACTTATTTACGAATAGGCTAAGAGTTGAATTAACAGAGGATCAATTAGCAGCTTACGAAGAGACGATGAGAGCCACTTTTTTGAACTTAGTTCCATATAATACCGGATGGTTACAGTGGAAAGAAACAAATGAATCTTCTATCAGTTATCTATACAATCTATTATTTGCTGTAGAGAGAGATGGAAGGTTGCTAGGAATGCCGGTAGGCGTAACGATAGGGGTTAATTGTTCGATGGAGGAATACTTAAATGAAGCGTCTTTTACAAATTACAATTATAGTGTGAATGTAAAAGCGATTAAAATCATGAAATTATGATTCTATAACTCAATATCTGATATTTCTTCAATAAACACACAAAATGGAGATATGAATAATATCATATCTCCATTATTTTAAAAAATTAATGTTATCTACACTGGCTGTAGTTGGGGATAAAAAATCAAGAAACCCTAATTCTTTATCTCTATTTATACCTTATTCTAGTTAATCAAAACTTCAATTTCTGATCCTGTTCTAGCTTCTTCAATCCATAATTGGTACTGTTTACTAATTTCTACTTTCATTAACTCTTCTTTGATTTCTTCTTGTTTTTCCTCAAGAGTAGGTGTGTTAGCTTCTTTTTTATCCGTTACTTTAATGATATGGAATCCAAATTGACTTTGTACGATTTCACTAACTTCATCAAAGGATAAATTAAAAGCTGCTTCCTCAAATTCAGGTACCATCATACCTCGTCCAAAGAAACCTAAATCTCCTCCATTTGCACCACTTCCTGGATCAGTTGAATGTTCTATAGCTAGCTCTGCAAAATTTGCGCCATCATTAATTTGTTGCATAATAGCTTCAGCTTCTTCTTTCGTTTCCACTAAGATATGAGATGCTTTTACTTGCTCTTCTTCTGTATAGAACGATAAATTTTCTTCATAATAAGTTGCAATTTCTTCATCTGTTATATTAATTTTTGATTCAAATAATTTTTCAACCTGAAGTTGGAATGGGATCATTTCTTCTACAAATTCCTGATAATCTTCCATAGACATTCCGTATTGAAGTAAATAAGCTTCAAACTCTTCTTCAGAACCAAATGAAGTTTTAAATTGTTCGATTTCTTTAACCACGCGGTTCGCTAATTCTTCATTTGTCACACTTAACCCTTCTTTTGCTAATTCTTGAGACACTAAAGTTTGAACAATTAACTGTTGAATCAAAGCGTCAGTAGTTTCTTCCCCTAGTTGTTGAAGCATTAAATCAAATAGCTTGTCCTTATCTACTTTTTCACCATTTACTGTAGCAACATAATCAGAGTCTGTCGCTGATTCTGATTGTTCATTTCCCTGTGAATCAGGGCTATCAATGGATATTGCATTCGTTTCACCATTCCATTGTACACTTGCCCCTGTTGATTCTCCTACAAATTTTAAGGGTACAAAAGTATGATTATTAACCAATTGGGGGGGGACTAACAATTCGATCGTTTCACCATTTACGGTGACTTGATTATTATTCAGTGTCAATTCAACGGTTAAACCGTCATTTTCCCCAGTGACTGTTTTTGTTTCTTGATCCCACTTTACATTTAAACCCAATTCACTAAACAAAACCCTAAAAGGAACAAGTATAGTCCCATTTTTTATAAATGGCTCTTGTTCAAATTGTATTTGCTCTCCGTCAATCCAGACTTCTGTCTTTGATACTTCTGCTGCTAATGCAGTTGCAGAAAATATAAAAGATAAAATAAACAAGATCGAAATTATGGTTCTTTTTTTCAAAATTAACTCCTCCTGATTATCTTTTTCTTTTGAATTTGAGTATTTGTTTGATAAGTTAGATTCACCTCACTTTGTAATGAATTTCCCATTTAATAATTCGCATTACTTTTTTCCACATCACGACTGCAAATTAAAAGTATTGAGTGTAACTTTGTTTAGTTAAAAATAAATAATAGAGTAGAAGAAGATATTAGAATTTATATTGATGTAATATAGTAAATGGATGCTAAGATTTGTTTCATAATGGAAGAAGTAATGTGCAAGGGAATAATTATTAACTAGTATGGATTAACTTACAAAATACTCTATTTAAATTATAAATGAAAGATTTAAATCTATCAATTTACTTTTCTACCAGTCTGTGTCAAGTTTTGTGGGAGTTTTGTCACCAAGCGTTGTTAACAGTTAATTTGCTAAATAAGTATACTTTTCAACATCTTTTGACTTAAATCTATCAATTGTTACACCGCTTCCAATCTTATATTGACAAATAATTACAACCGTAGTATATTATGGAGAATATACTTAAGTGGTAAGACTAGTTGCTTAATCGTAATATATTATTTGCAAAGCAAATATAAGGACTTACATAGAGAAGTTGCATAATATTAAGTGTGGAAGATTTCTAAGCTCTATATTGGTGATAATTATACATTGAGCATATTCATTATTATCAGAATATTTTAAAAATAAAGATAATTAATCTATTATTTATTGAACCATTGGAGTATTGACACATAATGTTAATTATAACTAACTATATAATAATACTTAAATAAAGGGGGATGGAAAATCATGCAATGATAGTGTAATTGTATCTATTTATTTTAAAGATGTTCTTTATTTACAAATGTAAGGGCTTTCAATGTGAGAAATAGTTAAATCAATTTAATTAAAGAGGAGGAAGTTTTAATGAATATGGCAAAAAAATCATTAAATTTTATTATTATTTTTACATTATTATTTGCATCAGTTTGGATGAATAGTAGTTTTGTTCTGTCTGCTGAAAGCAATGAGAATTGGATGGAGCAAGTGAACTCAAATACCCCTGAATTTGGTAATCGTACATTACGAGAGGTTATTTTACCAGGTACTCATGACTCTGGTACATCAACGATGGATGATGCAAGTGACCCTAGAGACCCAGGTCCAGATTTTTGGAATCTTAAAGATATATTTGAAAATGGAGCTGCACACGCAGGAAAATCAATTGTTGCTGATTGGTCACAGACACAAGGTTTAACCATTGAAGAACAGTTAAATGAAGGAATTCGTTATTTTGATTTACGCGTAGCACCAAATGTATGGCAGCCGGTTTTTGACGACTATCAAATTCAAGAAACGAATTTACGTACTCTTCACGGTTTATATGGGGAGTCAGTGGATGAAATCATCGCTGATACGAAAAGGTTTTTGAATGAAAACGAAAAGGAAATTGTTATTTTGGATTTTCTACATTTTTATGAAATGACTGAAACGAGCTATAATCATCTCAATAATTTACTCCAAAATACTTTTGGTGATTTATTAATTCCACCATCATATGGAGTTAATGTTACACTTGATCAGCTTTGGAATGAAAATAAGAGAGTTATCGTGTTATATGGCAGTGATCACCAGCGTTATACTGACACAATAGATATAAGAAATATTTATGCAGATGACTTTATGAGTTGGATTTGGGATCACAGATTGAACATACAATCGGATTGGGCAAATACAACTGATGTAAATGTATTAAAACAAAAGCTTGATCAAAGTATAAACTCAGCAGATCTAAACAAGTTTTTTGTTCTTCAAGGGGTATTAACACCTGATGATGATTTAATCATAGATGCTGTACTTGGAGGTTTAGATCCGTTTTCTGCGATAGGTGTTGATTCATTACATGATTTAGCTAGATCAGCAAACAATGAAGTTCCAAGATGGGTGCTAAATGATTGGGCTAATGAACCATTAAATATTATTATGCTAGATTGGTTTCATGAATCTGATATCGTTAATATCATTAAAAGTATGAACGAAGGAAGTGAGTATGAAGGACCAGTAGAACAACTTACTCTAATTGCTTCAATTACATCAAATGGTGGACCTCAGTCAGGTCAGAAACACCGTTCAAGCAATAACTTTTCTACAGTAAACATTCCTTCAGGTACTGAAAAATTATATTGGGAAATTGTTAATAACTCCAATGCAGATACTATCAGTTTTAGAGTGAAAGAGGATGTTGCGATATGGACTGATCCAATTATTTTTAACTCATTAAAAAATGGTTCATACACTAATGTCATAAAGAATGACTCCATATATATAGCAGACCCATCAGGTACAGGTGGGAATTCATTTACCGTTAACGTTTATGCTGTTAAATAATCATTTATAGTAAACCACCGTACAATATCATTTTTTACTATCTGATTGAGTAATAAAATAAGGAGAAATATATTGAAAGGAAATGATAAAGTGAAAAAATATCTTTTTTTATTGATCCTGCCAGTTATACTTATTCTCCCAACTAACAATTTAGTGGATGCTTCAGGGAGTTCTAGTAAGTTGTATTATGATCTGTCAGTAGATGTATTTACTAGCCCACAACCCGAAGGTTTTGACGATTTTTTTAATGAATTCTTCATATCAACTCATACTCCACATCATAATGGTTATGACAAAATCTATAATATTACTGAATCACAGATAATCGAAGGGAAATTTCAATATGGAGATATTAGGAAAGACCTTGAAGGTGAATGGATTTCAATATATTTGTGGTCATTTTCAGATGAAGAACCTGCTTGGTCACAGATGGGTAGGAAAGAAACTGACTCAGATGGTCGAATATCATTTACTATCCCTGAAGATCAGAAACTAGGAGATGGATTACACCTAATTAGATTGCATGTTGAAGGTGATGCAACTTTTGCAAATATGTTTATTAAAGTAATTGATCAAGATCAAAAGTTTGTTGTTTTTGATATTGATGGTACATTGACAACTGATGATTTCGAATCTGTAAAAGAATATGCTGATGAATTTTTTTCAGAGACATATCGTGCAGAAATGTATACAGGTGCTAATGACGTTGTAGATTATTATGTTGAGCAAGGATACAATATAATCTATCTGACAGCAAGACCATATTGGTTATCTGAAGTTTCACAAAGATGGCTAATTGAAAATGGTTTTCCACATGGGATATTACATACGTATCCGGAGGCATCTTTTACTGATGATTCAGCAGGGTATAAAGAAGGCTATTTATCAAATGTATTGAATAGTGGAGGGATGATAGATGATGCTTATGGAAATGCTCTGACGGATATAGAAGCATATTTAAACGTTGGATTGAACAGGGATCGGATATTTATAATTGGAGAAAATGCAGGCATTGAGGGAACTACACCCGTAAATAATTATCCAGATCATCTAATGACTCTAATAGGGAATTAAACCTACCTTAATAAAGAAGTAGTTGATAACGTAAGACGTTAATAACTACTTCTTTACAACTAGTACAATGAATGCTGTTTATATCGGTTTTAACAGTTTCTATGCCGATCGAACTGGACGTTATTAATCTTTATAAAATACGTTAAATCTATCCCAAACATCTTCTAAAGAATTTAATTTTTGATCAAAACCATCTTTTTTTTCTTTTCCTGTATAGATAATTAAAGCATTTATTAAACTTAATGGTGCAACAAAAGAATCTATAAATGTTGGCATTTGACTTGTTGATGTTAATGAAACGTCTGCATGTTGAATTAGTGGTGATAAGAGATTATCTGTTAAAGCGATGGTCATAGAACCCTTTTCTTTTGCGTAAGAAAAAACATCAACTGTGTTTTTGGTGTAACGAGAATAACTAATACCAACAACTAAATCGTCATTTTGCAAATCATATAATCGGTCTGCATTTTCTTTCATAGATTCAAGTATTTCAACATGATCAAGAATCATATTCAAATAATAATGCATAAACATTCCTAATGCCGCTGCACTTCTGTTCGCCACAATATACACTTTTTTAGCTTTCAATAAATACTCGACTGCTTGATGAAAGCTTTTGGCATCTAAATTTTCCATGGTCAATTGAATATTCCCAATATCCTCCTTAAAGATTTGAGAAATTTCTTGATCATTTTCTCCGTACAACTTGTTAGACAGCTTGAGTCTCTCAGCGGTTGATAGTTGTTGTTGCACAGAAGTTTGAATATGACGTTGAAATTCAGGATAACCTGAAAAACCAAGAAAAGTTGCAAATCGAACAATGGTTGCATCACTGACATTCGCCAATCTTGCCAATTCCCCTACGTTATGAAAAGGAACATGATTTGGATTTTTCAAAATGAACTGTGCAACTTTTAATTGTGATTTGCTCATTGATGACATTTTCTCTGAGATGACCTTATACACATTAATATCCATGTTAAACCTCTTTCTACATTACTAGAAAGTAACCTTTTCTTCAGTTTACTTTAATATGCTGCTGTTTGCATCTACAAAATGAAAGTAGGGCTTCACTCTTCGCAAGATAGAATCCCCACTTATGAATGTTGAATCATCCTAATCTTTTCTTTAATAATCTTTACGGTTACACTTGGTTAAGACTATCATGAACAATAAAGTCAGCTTCAGTATGCTCCTTTATAGATTTGACTGTTGCTTTGTTCAAACTTTCGATTAACATCATGCCTTTAGACGTATATTCAAAAACAGCTAAGTCTGTTATTAGAAGATCCACAATGCCTTTTCCAGTTAAAGGAAGTGTGCATTCCTTTTTCACTTTAGGTTTCCCATATTTATTTTTATGCTCCATTATAACAATGACGCGTTTTGCACCATGAACAAGATCCATTGCCCCTCCCATGCCTTTAACCATTCTGCTCGGAATCATCCAGTTCGCTAAATCGCCGTTTTGTGACCCCACTTAAATATTGCTGTTCAAATACCTTATTTTCACCAACATATGAGGAAATCATTTTTTTAATTTGTTTGTTTTTTAATAAAAGCCCTAGACCAAAGTCATCAACTCCACAATTGTTGCTGACAATGGTTAGATCTTTGGTTCCTTGCTCTACTAGCGCTTGGATTGCCTTTTCAGGAATTCCACACAAACCAAATCCACCAACTATCAGCGTTGCACTGTCTTGAATGTCATTTATGGCATCTTCAATACGTTGTATTACTTTCTTTTTCATACATCACACCTGCTTAACAATTTGAATTGCATTTTTATGCGCTTCTACTGTACGAGCAATGTCTTCCTCTGTATGAACGACTGACATGGAGTAGCGATTAAGTGGTTTCGTATAAATTCCAAGTTTCAGTAATTCGTAATCTAGCTTTTTTCTTAAGGTGGTATCTGCTTTATTCATATCGCGATAGTTTTTAATGTTGTTTTCTGTAAGAATGATATTGAAAATACTGCCTTCTCCTACCGTTTTCATAGGTATATCGTATTGTTTATATACATCCTCAAGCTGAACCCTCAGTAATTGAGTATTAGAGAATAATGTTTCCATAGTACCTTCACTCTCAAGCACCTCAATTGTTGCAAGGCCTGACGCAAGGATTGTCGGATGACCGTTGTATGTTCCGCTGTGAAACAAAGCATCCTGTTTGTTTTTATTTTCAGCGCCAGCCGTTAGAATATCTCTCCCTCCATCAGGTGCACTGATGAGCATAATCTCTTTTTTTCCACCGATTGCACCTACTGGGAACCCACCTCCAAGTACTTTTCCAAGAGCTGTGATATCAGGTTTAATGGCGTAATTTTTTTGTGCGCCACCAAGGGATAATCTAAAACCCGTTTTGACTTCATCAAAGATGAGCAGGATGCCAAGCTCTTCTGTTAACACTTTGAGCCCTGCCATAAATTCTTGATCTGCAGGAATAAACCCGCCTTGAATTGGCTCCATAATGATAGAAGAAATTTCATGCGCTTTTGTTCTTAAAATCTTCTCTGTTGATGCTAAATCATTGAATGGAAGTATGATCGTATTCTCCACATAATAGTCAGGAATTCCGCGAGACTCAGGCACGGGATTTGGAAATTCCGCATTGCCTGCTTGATCATCCTCGGGGTTAACACTCAACAGTACTTGATCGTATCCGCCATGATAATGTCCTTCAAATTTAGCAAGTTTCGGTTTTCCTGTATAAGCCATTGCTGTTCTGATCGCAAGCAACGTAGCTTCCAAGCCGGAGTTTGAATATCTGACCATTTCAATACCTGGATAAAGTGAAATTAATTTTTCAGCCATAACTGATTCTAAACGGTGAGGTGTTCCAAAAATAGTCGTGCCGGCTTCTTTCATTTGTTTCATTGCTGATTCAAATACATAAGGATGACCATGACCTAGGATTAATGCGCCGTAACATAAAAGATAGTCGATATACTCATTATTGTCGACATCATAAAGTTTACTACCCTTACCTTTTTCCATGAAGATGGGGTGGGGTGCAATATACTTGATATTAGCTGTAACACCACCTGGTATCACCTTTTTCGCTTGTTCAAATAATTCAGCAGATTGTTTTGTCTTTTCTGATAATAGGTTAAATTTTGTTTTTTCCAACAGCAGGACCTCCACATGTTCATTTTAAATTTTTATTTCTTATAATATAATACTATGAAATATTTATTACATAAAGGGCTTTTTGAAATATTTACAACTAAAAGACCATCCATTTCCATTTAGAATAGTTTTAAGATGTTTAAATGTAAACAACATGGTAGACCTTGATATATCAAGGTCTACCATGTTGAAGTTAGGGAAACGCAGATTGTCGAAACCTGAATCACTTTTTTAACAATGGGGTGTTTCCTTTCTTTTTATTACACATAGAAAGATAATTAGTATGGAAACAGTAAAAGCGAGTAAGGCAAGAAATAATTCAGGCAGTATTACACGAAAAATTAAAGTTTCATTAATCGCATCAGCTGCTTCGGGCTGTCGTGCGATTCCTTCTACTGCAAATGCACCCGCTTGGCCAATTCCGATTCCAATACCGATCAACGCTAACATAGCGATTCCTGCACCTATAGCACAACAACAAAATTTAGAAAATGACATTTTTTCACCTCCTGTGACTGCTGAATAATGATAAACACTCTACACTTGTAAATATTTGAAGCTCATGTTTAAAACAATGGTTCAGATATTATATTGTTTTTAGAACATTATTGATAATGTTTTTAGAAAATAAGACGTAAAAAAACAAGAAGGCTGTAAAGTATTTTGTTTCGACAGGTTGATTTCATATTTGGGTAGAGTAAGACATAATCATAAAATTGGAGAAAAATATAGGTAATTAATGTTTTACAACTAAAATGAAGAAGAATAGAATGCTAATTGAGGAGGGATATAATGGAATTTTTAATTGGTTTATTCGCATTTATTTGGGAAACTTAAGTTAAAAGCAAAAAACGCCAATTCATTTGAACTGCCCCCTGTCAAATAGACAGTGGAAATAATATAAAGATGTATGTAGCGTCAATCGACAGATTGGCGCTATTTTATGCAACTGTTGCAGTTAAATAGTGACGATATTCCATTGGTG